>JAWXAT010000063.1 GCA_034439615.1 Oligoflexia bacterium
GCATTAAAAGCACAAGGTTGGCGCGTAGAAGTATCTGGAAAAAAACTTCAAATAGCTTCTAATTTTGACGTTGGTGTTAAATCGGGAATCGATTGGTTTGACGTTTCGATTGACGGAACCTTTGATGGAAAAAGTTTTGATCTTCCAACTCTTTTGCGTGAAGTGCGCGCGGGTTCGAAGTTTATTCACTTAGATGACGGCTCAATTGGTCTTTTGCCAGAGGAGTGGTTTAATCGATTATCAGTTTTTGAGCGTTTTGGAAAACTCACAGCCGATGGTCAATCGTTGCGCTTAGCAAAAGCACAATTAAGTCTCATTGATGCACTTACTGCAAATTTACCGAAAGTAAAACTCGATAAAGAATTTCAAAAGTGGCGTACTAAACTAAAATCTTTTGACGGCATTAAGCCAGTAAATGCGCCCACAGGGTTTAAAGGGAAGCTTCGTAATTATCAAAAAGCAGGGCTAGCTTGGCTTGAGTTTCAGAGAGAATTTGGTTTTGGTGGATGTCTTGCTGACGATATGGGTCTAGGTAAAACTATTCAGGTATTAGCTTTTCTTCAAGCACAGCATTTAAAAACTAAGGGCCCGATGACGGGGACGACACTGATTGTTGTGCCTAAGAGTTTAATTCATAACTGGATGCAAGAGGCTGAGAAGTTTACTCCTAAGCTTAAGGTTCTTATCTATAGCGGTATTGATAGGTTTAAGTTAATCGAGAAATTTCAAAACTACCAAATTATTATTTGTACCTATGGAGTTTTACGTCAAGACATAGAAGCATTACTCACCATTGAATTTGATCGTGTTATTTTAGATGAAGCTCAAAATATTAAAAACAGCTCATCTCTTTCATCAAAAGCTTGTCGCCTATTAAAAGCAAAACAGCGACTTGCACTTACCGGGACACCTGTTGAAAATCACTTAGGCGAATTATGGTCATTATTTGAATTCTTAAACCCTGGGCTTTTAGGTTCATCAGCGGTGTTTCAAAATTTGACGAAGACTTCAAAAAATCAAGATGGTGCTTTGCCGTCGGTATTACATAAGGCTTTATCACCATTTTTATTACGTCGTACAAAAGAAGAAGTGCTTAAAGAACTTCCGCCAAAAACGGAGCAGGTAATTTATTGTGATTTAGAAAAAGATCAGCAGCAGTATTACGACGAATTGCGAATGTATTATCAAAGTATACTTAAAGATAAAGTAGATAAAGTTGGGTTTCAAAAATCAAAAATTCATGTACTTGAAGCTTTACTACGTCTTCGTCAAACAGCTTGTCACCCGGGTTTGGTTGATAAAAATAAAGAAACACTTTCAAGTGGTAAGTTAAATGTACTAGATGAGATGGTTGAAGAAGTTCTCTCTGAGAAAAATCATAAGTTACTTATTTTTTCGCAATTTACTTCACTCTTATCAATTGTTCAAAAACGTATGCGCCAAAAAGGGCTTGTCTATGAATATTTAGATGGCAAGACATCTGATCGTGCCGAGAGAGTTAAAAGATTTCGAGAAGACCCCGATTGCAGAATATTTCTCATCAGTCTCAAAGCAGGTGGAACTGGTCTTAACTTAACTGAAGCCGATTATGTTTTTATTTTAGACCCATGGTGGAACCCAGCAGTTGAAGCCCAAGCTATTGATAGAACTCATCGCATTGGGCAAACAAAGCCAGTTTTTGCCTATCGCTTAATCGCGCGAGGCACTGTTGAAGAAAAAATACTGCAGCTACAAGGTAAAAAGAAAAAGCTCTTTGAAGAACTCTTCTCACCAGCACAAGCGGGTTTGAAAAGCCTTACGGCTCAAGATATCGAATTTTTACTTCAATAGACCTTAAAGCAAAGAACTGACCCAGCGTTAAGGCTGAGCCGCATCTAAGTATTTAGAAATTAAAGTTTATTATGAAAGTGCCGATACATCATATGGGTAAATACACATGTGCGTATGCGGAGGTTTAAAATGAAGAGGCGAGATCTTATTTTTAATTAATCCTAAATTTCAAATCGGCTTTGTAGCTTATTTTATAGTCGCAGCGCTTTTGATTATAAGTTCACTTTATCTAACTAATTATTATTTGATGGATAGATTCATAGCTCAAGGTGTGTCGTACGGATTGCCCATGGAGCACCCATATTTTGTTTTCGCATTTGAATATCAAAAAGTAATATTTAATGTTTTTGCAATCACAACAGTGTTTACGTTTGTGTTGTTGTCAATTGGTGGTCTTATCTTGTCGCACCGAGTGGCGGGGCCAATGTATAAGTTTTTAAATCACATGCAACAAGTGGCTCAAGGTGAAGCGCCAAAACCATTATCATTTCGAGAGCATGATTATTTTCAAGAATTAGTTGAGCCCTACAATATCATCGTTGATAAAAAAGGGTTCAATGCAAAAGATCACAATTCGATAACTAAAAAAGCTCAATAAATTTGATTTTACTAAGTTGTGGAGTGGTGGTCCATTTTGATTTTTAAGAGGGGTGTAAGTTTATGGGCAGTTTAAAATTAGCGGTTATCTTTTTATTAATTTTATCTGGCTGCAGCCCTAAAAAAGGTAATTATTTTGGAGCATATTCAAAACTCCCGCTGCCTGAATTAACAATTGAAATTATGTCTAGTGTTGTATCTGGAGTTAGTGGTGGCTCATCACTTGTTAGCGCAAACATAATCACATCGACTACAGATGCGATTTCATTTGGCCCGAAATCAAATTCAAATGTAAGTTCAACCTTAGCATTATATAACTGCCAATTAGGCAGTCTTGCACCTGTTTCGTGTACGAGCCCTGTTAGTGTTTCTCAGCTTGTCGCCTCAAGTTCAACAACCGGAAGTCTAAATAAAATTTTGACTTAATTATTTCTCGAGCCCACGCGCAAACTCTTACAACAAATATTCCACAAGGTTCTGTGCAATTTTCAGTTTGGCAGGTAGACGCGAAGAACATTGCGCTTACTCAAAAAGCTTCGCGTATTGTTTATGTAGATTCTAAGGCGCCAGAAACAAGTATTGTTGGTACACCACCTAGTCAGACCAATAATAATTCTGCATCATTTAAATTTTCAGGCATAGATAATGTTGAAGACAAAAAAGTAGTGGCAAAACAATATAAAATCGATGTTGTTAAGATAGTGAACGGTGCGCCGCAAGTGATTCCAAACATGAAAAATATTTCAATCAATACTGAGGTTTTTAGTCCATTAATTACAACTTCTGGGGTTTATAAACTCTTAGTCAGAGCACAAGATGAGAGCGGAAATTTAACAGAAGTGCCTATCGAGTATGTGTGGACTGCTGATTTAGATAAACCAGGTAATGTGGTGATTACTCCGTCAACAGCACTTGAGTCTCCTAATTTAACTAAAAGTTTACAAATTGGTTTTACATTTTCTAGTGAGAGTAATGGCCTAACAGCAATTTCATATGAATGCAGTTTAGATGATCAAGCATTTAAAGTGTGCAGTGCTAATCAAACATTTACGATTTCAGAAAGCGATGCTAATCGCTTACATAATATTAGGGTTAAATCAAAAAATGCACTTGGCGTTGTTTCTGAAATTGAATCAAAATATGAATGGAGAGTTGATCGTACTGCACCTACTGTAACGATTACTAATGCGTTGCCACCAGCACAGATGGCATTTAACACAAAAATCTTTCCGCCAAAATCTTTTCAAGGGATATTTTTTCAAGTTTTAGATGACTCAGCGGTTACAACAAATTGTCAAATAATTCAGATGAATGGTGCGTCACCGGTACTAGTAAAAGAAATCGCCTCATGTAAGAGCCCAGTAAATTTCGAAGATATTCCTGAAGGGTCATTTAAGTTTAGAATCGTATCCACTGATATTTTGGGAAATTCTGCAGCACTTACGCAAAATAATCATAAAGACACGGCAGTTTATGTTTTTGATTCAAGACCGCCAACACCTATGGTGAGTGATCCAGTTCAAGTATTAGGTAATATAAATAAATCTAAATTCACATTGTCAAATTCAGACCCTGCACCCTCAAGTGTGTTTAGTCATTACATTGTTAATTGTGATGGCAATGTTTTAAGTCCATATTCACCAAAAGAAATTGATTGCACAAACATCAATGTAAAAGCAGTTGATAGTGCCGGTAATACAACACCTGATAATTTAGCCGTAATTAAAACTTGGACTCCTCCACCTCCACTTCTCGTATCTAGAACGGCAGAAGCTAGCACTGCACCTGCTGTCAACTTTACTTTTGTTCCTGGTCGACAAACCCAGCTTTGCCGACCTCCCAAATCTTCTGTTATTTCTTCAGGAGATTGTACTACCGGGCCAAAGACTTCCACTTACGACTATCACGATATAGATTCAGATAAGGCATCGGTATATGATAATGCTCACTCAGTTAAAGCGCAGTTTTGGCCGACTGACCCCAATGCAGGCATTCTCCCTGCAGCCGGTAAATCCTTTAAGGCTCCAGACGGTTGTACAAAAATGAGAGTTAGTGTTTGGGGTGCTGGCGGTGCTGGAGGTATAGGAGATCCTGGAGCTAGAAATCCCACTGGCGGCGGTGGCGCGTTTGCTCAAGGAGTCTTCGATGTCAAGATCGGCGATGAATACGAAGTATTCGTTGGACGAGGCGGAATGGCGAGTCCATATATCGATGGCGGAATATTGGTTCATAGTGGGATTGGATGCCCAAATGTTGTTTTTAATGTAATCGAACCACGTCTGTTCAATTCACCAGCTTGTGGTGATAATCCGATAGGGGGAAAAAATGGAATTCGCTTTCCAAAATACGAATGCCGTGGCGCCGACTTACCGAATCCTGCTCCGTTTGGCTTCACCAATTCCTCGTTTCAAGTAGGCGGCGGTAGAGTTAGTCATAATGGTAGTAGTGGCGGTGGTGGTATCGGGTTTTGGGGCGGTGGTGGTGGTGGAAACTACTACAGGACCAATGTATCAGCTGGTAGTGGTAGTGGTGGTGGATCAAGCTATATTATTGACACTGCCGACGACAAGGCGAGTGAAAAAGTATTGATGAGTGGATTTCGCAGTGTTTCGGGTAACCCGCAGCCTGGCATCGGTTTTGGCGGGCTTAATCACGTCGTAACTAACGGTGTGAATGAATGTGCTGGGCATGGCCGAGTTGTCATTGAATGGATTGGAAGTGGTCAAACATTCCCGGATCCAGTTAAAAAACCAGCAGGACAAGATTGTGCTTTTGATTCGCATTGCCTGAGTGGAAAGTGTCGAAAAGATTTTAGAAACTCTGAAGATCGTAAATTCTGTGTGGCAGAAAATAAAGTTTGTGCAAGACAAGGTACTGATGGATATGCCGAAGGTGAAGCGACCCAAGGGCCTCCAATAACGACAATGAACCTAATATCAACTGCTCATCTTTGTATTGGTGATGGTTCTGTACGAAGCTTAGAAGTCAGTGCACTTATAATAAATGCATCACCAACACCTGAGCCAACACCAACACCTGAGCCAACACCAACGCCTGAGCCAACACCAACACCTGAGCCAACACCAACGCCTGAGCCAACACCAACGCCTGAGCCAACACCAACGCCGACTCCTGAACCAATGCCAACACCTGAGCAATCACCCGTGCAAGCGCCTACTCCTCCTCCACCTGCATCAACACCCGTACCAACACCAACGCCGTTACCGACAACGAAAGCATATCGACTTTATTCGCCGGTTACGCAAGACCACTTGTACACAGCCTCTGAAGTTGAATACGAAAAACTTTCTGCAACTGGTTGGGTAGCAGAAGGTGAATCTTTTAAAATGTTTACAAGCCCCGGAACTTATCAATCAATTTCAACAACGCCGCTTTATCGCCTGTATCACTCGGGAGTAAAACAGCACTTACTTACAGCTCAGAAACAGGAATACACTGACCTTCAAAATCTTGGTTGGACTGGTGAAGGAATCAGTGGGCATGTTTTGCCAACGAATACTCAAGGGGCGATTCCTCTATACAGATTGTCACTAGGTAATTTGCATCACTACACAATTCACCTTCAA
Organism: Oligoflexia bacterium; assembly: GCA_034439615.1. Taxonomy (NCBI): domain Bacteria; kingdom Pseudomonadati; phylum Bdellovibrionota; class Oligoflexia; species Oligoflexia bacterium. The sequence goes on from JAWXAT010000063.1 coordinate 6,015, forward strand.
GAATACAACGATCTTAAAGGGCTTGGTTGGACTGGTGAAGGGATTATGTGCCACGTATTGCCGCTTTGATTTAAAATCAACGAAAAATTAATTGTGATCGTGCTATTAAACAAATTCCATGAGAAAACGAGCTGCAGAGCAAACTCTGATGTCTTCAAGGGTTTTAAAATCGATTCCTTCAGTAAACAAAACTTGAGTAGCCTGAACACTGGGATACTTTTTCTTCAAATAAGATAGTGATGGGCTGATATCTTTGTCAGAATATTTAGCTTCAATAAAAAATAGTGGCTTTTTATTTTTTACCACAACGAAATCTACTTCACGCCCATCGACATCACGAAAATATCGCAATTCCATATCAAAGCCTTGGGTGTCTTCAATGTAATGACACCACTTTAAGAGATGAAATGCGATGAGGTTTTCAAAGCGAGGGCCAAGCTCTTCGATTTGTGTCCAATCAAAATGGTAATGTTTTTGTTCTTTTTTTACTGCTCTGATTTTTGGCCCACCGAAAGGTGAGAGGCGAAAAATAAAATAAAACCTCTCTAGAATCTCAACCCACCTTGCAATTGTAGGTTGAGAAATACTCAAATCCTCTCTGAGTGAATTTAATGAAAGAGGACTACCCACAAGTGCAGGTAAACGCGTAGCAAGTAGTTCGAGGGTTGAAAGATCTTTAATCATTTCGATAGACGAGACTTCCTCCTTCATAACTCTTGCTCTATATTCTCGGCTCCATCTTCTTGCCTCATTTTCGGATCCCGAAAAAAAAGGCTCGGGAAATCCTGAAAGATTTAAAAGTGCGATGAGTATATCTTGGTTGGGAGTGCCGATTTCTTTAAGGCTCAATGGGTAAAGGCGATAGTAGTGATAGCGCCCTTGGAGAGAATCTCCGCCGCGTCGATAATGATCAAGTCGTGCACTTCCTGTAACTAAAATTTGGAGTTTATCTCTAAACTTGTCAAAAATTCCTTTTACAAGATTTCTCCATTTTGAGTATTTGTGGATTTCATCTAACACAAGAAGACCAGCTTCAGTTGGTATCTGCCCTTTTAACACTCGATCTCGATCTGAAGTGAAATCCCAATTCAGATAGCGACTCTCTTGTTGTTCTTTAGATTTATAATGCTCTAAAAGTAGCTGTTTTGAAAAAGTCGTCTTACCTGATTGTCGTGGGCCTCCGACAAAAACCATTTTTTTCTTAAGATCTGCTTTCACTGAGGCTGAAATATAGCGCTGTTTCATAGTACGAGTATATTAAAGTTGACTTTAAAATACAAGCGTTTGTTTTAAAGTTGACTTTAAAATAACAGTATTTTGTAAAAGCCCTTAAAGCAAAGAACTGACCCAGCGTTAAGGCTGAGTCGCATCTAAGTATTTAATGTGCCTTAAAAACGCTTAACTTTTGGCAGGTTCTGCCGATAGTTATGTATGAAGTACCTAGTACGGGCTCGAAAAATTCTATCCTCACAAAAAGGTGTGGGCCTTGCTGAAGTAATTGTGGCCTCAGGCTTGTTGTTAGTCGTGAGCCTTGGTGTGGCTAGTTATTTAAATTCAGCCAAACAATTAAACATGAAGCTTGAAGGTTCAGCTGAATGTCGAGCAATAGCAGCTCAGGTTCTTAATAAATTTAAAAATTCTGATAATCGAATTAAAACTTCAAACTGGCACGCAAAGAATGCTGAACTTAAACCCCCATTTGAAAGATTTGCTAATTTTAATATTGTCGATAACCCCAATATTGTAACTGCAAGTGCAACCAATGCATGGCTTTTACCAGACACTGCTTCAAACTCTGCATTAGCACTTTATAATAATGCTGGCTTCATTGCTATGTGTACAACTGCACCAGGTGGGTGGGGGGGGGGCCATCACTACAAATTCTCATGCCTTAACAAATCCATATTTACCTACAGTTGGGCCACCTTTAAAAAATCAAGAAGTTTATTTAAATATCCAACGCTTTCATAGCGAAACTCAAAATGTTGATTGTGAAAATAGAGGAACACAAAAGATTATTCCTAAAGGTAAAAACCCAACAGCTAATGACGGCAGTGATTACGGCTTAAAAATTATCACTACAATTACTTACAACGATAATAACAATACAGCTCAAAAGTGCAGCGGTGAAACTATTTTAAAACCTGACGGCGATCCTTATGCGCCAGCCGCTGTTACCACTGATCCGGTTGCGCCGATTGCCCCTCTCGCAGGCTATATTAATAATTTTCAAATATTTTTAAATAACCGTGATGGCAATATTGAAAACCTTGGAGGTTCAATTGAAAGTAAACTTTCAAGCGGTGAAGTTATTGCTGCAATAGCTTTTAACGAACCCGCTGTTGTTGTGTCATGTACACTTAAACATTCATCAACAAATCTAATTCCACCGCCTACTGGCAATTATCCACTTTGTAACACAATTGATTCAATTCCTGAAAATACGGGTTCGGCATCCGTAGTTGAAACTTACGGAAATAACGTCAGTAATCAAACGGGAATAAAACTCCAAATGAGTGGTTTGGTTAAAGGAAGATACACGCTTTCTTTTGTAGCATTCGACCAAGCACAAAATAGTACGCGAGTGAGTACTCAATTTTGTGTTAAAGAAGAATGCCCCTCACCGGCTCCTGCGTGCCCAGCGGCAACAACAGATAATGGCTGTAGTTTATCTTGTCTTTGCGCTTGTACACCTGTGTGTGACACGACAACTTATTGCCCAGATGCAGCACCTCCTGGTAATGGTTGCGGTAGCCCGTGTCCAACGGGTACCAAAGATTGTTCTGGTGGCCCAATTCCTGCGACTCCACCATCTGCACCTGTTACGCCCGGTACAAGCTGTGGCGCTACTGATATCAACTGTCGCTGTGGAGCACCGTTTCCACATTTTGATCTTGTGAGTGATGTATGTACTCCAAGTTGTGGAATGGCTGGCGTACAAGCTGGAGTACCTGCATACAGTACATCAGCTGCAGATTGCACAGCAGGTGGATATCAGGGATCGTTAAACGCTTATAAGGGTGTATGCTGTACAGATCCTTTATCAACAACTGTAAGAACTGTCAGAAATAGCCCAGACCAACCCTGTGAACCTGGCTTTAGAGAAAAAGAGATCACTATTGACGCAACAACTTATGACATCGAGTGTGAAGTCATCACCACTACAACTGATTGCGTTTATCCGAAGGCAGAAACTTACTGCGATGATACATTTAAAAAAGCCACCAGTGGTACTGATTGTGAACAACAAGAAGGTACAATGCCAATTGGCTGTACTGATGAGAGGCGTGCTGAATGGTGTGATGGTGAAGAATTTGATAGTGATTGCGGCGATGATATTTGTGTAGGAACAAAAGTAGATGGCGCTTGCGCACCACCATAATTTTTTTTCAAAACGTCACATGCACGTACACAGAGCTTTATGGATCAAAAAAATGACAGATCAAAAATCAAGATCGATATGTTGGATCAGAAGAGACCTTCGTTTAACAGATCACCGTGCACTTTTTGAAGCTACTCGACAATCAGATGAAACGGTAATTGTATTTGTTTTTGATACAAAAATTCTATCACTTTTAAAAAATAAAAAAGATAAGCGACTTACTTTTATCATAGAGTCCTTAAAAGAAATTGACCAAAAGCTAAAAAAGCTGAGTTCTAAATTGGTAATTTTAAAAGGCGATCCAGAAGTTGAGATACCGAAATTTGCAAAGAAAATTCATGCTGGAGCTGTTTTTGCAAATGAAGATTATGAGCTGGGTGCAAAAAGTCGCGACCAAAATGTTAAAACAAAATTAACTAAACTAGGTGTTGATTTTTATCTGTATAAAGATCAAGTTGTTTTTTCTGGCGGAAAAATTTTAAAATCAGATAAAACACCTTATAGGGTTTTTACTCCTTATAAAAAAGTCTGGCTTCAATCATTAAAACCTGATGATACAAAAAAATTCATCCCCCATTTAAACAAACTTATAGCTGCTCATAGAATAAATACGCTGAGAATACCTCTGGAATATGAAAAAATAGGTTTTTCAAAAGTAGAATTAAAATTTTTAGCAGGTGAAGTTGGTGCGAACAAGTCACTCAAACAGTTTTTAAAGTCTATAGATAATTATGATGAAGCTCGAAATTTTCCGGCACTTGAAAATGGCACTTCACGATTATCACCACATCTGCGTTTTGGAACAATATCAATTCGTGAATTGGTGCGATCTGCAGTAAGTGGTAATTACTCACGAGGTCGTCAGGTTTGGTTGTCAGAACTGATTTGGCGCGATTTTTATCAAATGATTCTTGATCAGTTTCCCCATGTAGAGAAAAAAGCATTTTTGGCAAAATATGAAAATATCAAATGGCCAGGGCGTAGCGAACATTTTAAAGCCTGGTGTGACGGTAGTACGGGGTATCCAATTATTGACGCAGCTATGCGCCAGCTCAACGAAACAGGCTGGATGCATAATCGACTAAGAATGGTAGTAGCTAGTTTTTTGGTAAAAGATTTACTCATAGATTGGCGTCGTGGAGAAGAATACTTTGCAGAAAAACTATTAGATTTTGATTTGTCTGCAAACAATGGTGGTTGGCAATGGTGTGCTTCAA
>JAWXAT010000064.1 GCA_034439615.1 Oligoflexia bacterium
AGGGTCGAAGGCCTTTCATCCCAAAAGACGCACAATAGTGGCTTTTGGGATTTTTTTCGAAAATCTGGAGTAACAAAACTTGACCGAAAAACTCCAGGTAAAGAATGCTAGCGACAGTTTTCAGAAAGGATCACAGTCCTACCTTTTTCAAATCGGTTCACGCAGTCGTGTTCTATCGGTAATGATTCAAAGCAATCCTTTCGCGCTTGTGCTTTCACTTTTGGTAATTCATCACCGTAAGCTGATCCTTCATTTGTTGTCTCAGTGCCGCTTTTCGCACAAACAACGTTTTGACGAGGGCAACCCATAACCATGTCAGTTTGTTTTAGAATATCTCCGCCTAAATCCTTGCAATATTCCTGAAGGTCAGACCACGGGTTTTCTTTATAGTCCCAATAGTTATTAAACAAAATGGCGTTGTTGACCGACTTGCACTTAACTTCACAGTAGTAGCTGGCCTGGCTGACAGCTGAAGTTAGCATTACTAAAGTAAATATTGATTTCATTTTTCTCTCCTTGTTAATTAGATGTAGCAAACCCAAAATAGGCAAACAAACCTAATTATTATTGCAGGCGAGAAACTGATTGCGGGCAGCAATCAGTTGACTTCAAGTATTGCTGCCACTCCATCTAGTACTTAAGGTAAGCTCCAATATCTTGTTCTGTGGCACTATCAATATTTCGACATTCAGTACCCACAAAAACCGTTGTACGCCGTTCACCAATACGTTTGGTGTCAGAAATTATGTATGGAGCAAGAGACTTGATCATTAAGACGCGATCAAGGGCAGTTACTAAACTCACACAATATATCGCCTCGCCCTCACGACCTCTTTGCTCATAGGTATAATCAGAAATTTTCTTCGCTTTTTTGGCTCGGGCAATATATTTCTGTAGAACAACTTGCGTTTTAGAATCAATTCCAGTTCCTATGCTATTAAACTTCACATAGACAGTCGAGGCTGCAACACGACCACCGGATTCACGATTTGCAAGAGTCATCGAGCTTGTCATTAATACCGCTAAAAAAATTATTTTATTCACACAATTCTCCTTTAGTTTTGTTTTTAATTCTATTTTTGGTTACAGGGTAAAGCGAAATCGAAAGTTGATAGACTTCATCTAAACTCTTGCCGGATGCTAGTAGCCGGCCCATGTCTCGGCGAAAAGTTTTGATAAGTTGTTTTGCCTCAGTTAATTTTTTGGTATCAATCGCCATGGTCATGGAAGATTGTGAGCGCTTTTCAATGGGGACCATTTTTAGTGCATCAATACCGCCTTCAAGAATTTGTTTTTGTTGCTCGCGATGAGCTTTGCTGGTGGCGATACTAAGAATTGATGAACTCGAACTCTCAGAAGGTAGCCATTCTTTTAATTCTTGGCCAAATTTTAGTAAACCAGCATCTTGCAGACGTTTTATCGATTTTCTAGCTTCATTCAGACTGATTCCCAACCATTGGGCTACTTCTTCAAAGCTAAAGGTAAACTCCTTTAATTTGAATAATTCTAAAATAGCATAGTGTTGCCATTCCGACACGATCTGAAAAACCTCGACACCGTGCTGAGAATATTCTTTATCGCTCGTTTTTTCCTGAGCTGCCGGCATTAACCAACTTGCGATCTCATTTACTTCGAAGCCCAGTTTTTTAGCCAAAGTTTTTCTCAAGCGGACGCCGATCGATTTTTGTTGATTGATTATTTTACTAAGGTTGCTGGGGTCAACACCCAAATCTCTAGAATATGATCGAAGCGAATAGGACTTATTGCGCATCTTCTTGCGCCCAAAATCAGTTCTTAAAATTTCGACCAGTGGATCTCGTTTCATGGAGACTACATATGACAATCTGCTTGATCCCGCAAGAGGTTTAACCACAAACTGTGGTTTTTAAAAAACCACAGAATTTATTATATACTTTGTGGCTTTTCTCGCCTGCCATTAGCTACTTCCTGCGCTTTTGGCCTAAGGGCTGGCAGTACTTTTAACTTGATCCCTACGTGATTTCGCTCCCACAGATAGGATTGGGGTTTGGTTAGAGCTTCGAATTGATGAAGAAAAAAAAGCTTCTGAATCTAAATCGGCAAAGTGATTACTGCCGTTAACGAGCCACTTAAACTTAGATGTTAGAGTATTTCCTTGGGGTGTCGTCGGCCTAATCACCGACGGCACCTGTATTTAAAGAATATTGATTAATTACCCCTACAAATATTTTTCGCTTCTTCAATGGTATAGATATGCGTATCCCTGTAGTAATCTTTAATAGTCATGACTTTTTGTAGGACACAGTCAGCGTAGGCTTGGCCATTACTGCATATTTGTGCAACTTCTTTCTTATCCCGAAAAAGGAGATTAGGCTTGAATGTTTTTGCCGTCGATATGAGAAGTGCGTTTTGACAACTTATAAACCTACCCTCAGAAAAATAACTGACACTCTTCTTGTGAGCCGCGATAGTTTTTTCTCTCTCCTGACTCGCGGTTGTAAAAAAAGTGGTGGAGTTATTTTGGGTGGCCGCAATATAAAAGTCTTCAACCTCGTGGTTAAACATCTCTATATGCTCAACTTGCGCCATATCTGAGTCAAAAACCAGGTAAACATCTACGGCATTGGCATCAGCAACATAGATGGGAATATTAACTATTTCGACTAAGCGTCTTTTAATCTGGCTGAGATCATTTTCCGATAAAGTTCCCTTTTCTCTAAGGATGCTATATTTTGCCTTAAGATAGAGGAGTTGTGATCTTTTTGAAAAATTTAAGAGGTCAAGATAAAAGCCCCTCTTATGTTGTGCCGCTGCTTCAGCAATTGAGTCTCTCTGGGTGTTTGATAAGTCTGAAAAACTGCGGTTCAAGTCAGTATTTATGAGAATACCTTTAACTTTTATTTTTTCATTAAATTTGGCCTTAGGGTCCACACCAGACTTGATACGAATAAAATCCAGATTATCTTTGGATGCCTGTAAGGCCTCACCAAATTTACCTTGCTCTAACAAGTTTTCTATTTTTCGCAGCGATTCGGCCGCAGAATCAAAGACCTCTTGATAATTAACCTTAGATGGACTTGCCGGCAGTTCTACCTCTATAGATGGCGTTGGGGGCGTAGGGTCGTCATTGAACCAACCAAAGAGTTCAAAAGCAGAAGCCATATTTGAAGTTAACAAGACTGCAGTTAGTATAAGTTTAGTTTTCATAAGTTCTCCTAGTTATCTGTAGTAAGGGTTATTAAATGCTGGAAAGCTATAAGTTACATCACGGGTCCAAAGTAATTTAAGATCCGCAAATTTTGCTAGTTCAAGTATTTTTGCATCCAACATCGAGAAGTTGACCAAAAATACATCTCTCGGGTTTCGTGTATCGACGCTGAGTTCGTTGATTGTGGATTTGCACTCTGTCTCCGCATGGGCGAACTTCTCATGGCTAAATGACGCAGAAAAAATTCCAGACATTGAGCCAGATGTTAGTGCATTTCCATAGTTTGTTTCTACGCACACAGTGACCGTTTGTTCGCCTAAAAAATTCATTTTGACAGATCTATCAATGAGGATTTCTACTTCATCTTTATTGATGTGGCCCTGATCAATGAGTTTTATTTGCAGGTTTAAATTAGTTATGGCCAAAAATTTGAGTAGTAAAATAGACTCCGCATTTTGGTTAATATAGGCCACTATTTCTTTTCTTAGTTTTAATAAGTCATTTTGAACCTTTTTGGGAAACCTGGCGATTTCTTCAGGATTTCGCAAAATAAGCTTCCCGAATTCAAGATATTACTGCAATAGGTTAAAGGAATTAGATAAAGGCCAGGCAACAAAGTCATGTCACACTTTTAGTTACCACACTGAAAGGAAC
>JAWXAT010000065.1 GCA_034439615.1 Oligoflexia bacterium
ACACCAACACCAACACCAACACCAACACCAACACCAACTCCAGCACCGACACCTGTTCCAACACCATTTCCAACTCCAACACCGACACCTGTGATGACGCCAACTCCTACACCCACGCCATCAACAAATGTCATCACCGATAGAAATGTTTATGCTGAACCATCACGGCCATCATTGCCAGGTATCGGTGGCGTCATTACTGACCGCACTTTTAATACACAGATCTTACAAGTCACAGGTTCTAGTGATGGAAACAATAACATAAATGCGTATTCTTACTGGCCCAGTCTAAATTCAAACAGCACTCGCCTTATGACTATTGATGGAACAAACGGCAATGTTTGGCTTTATGATTTTGATCCAGATAATTTTTCAATTTCAAATAAACGTGCCCTATTTAGTTCGCCTGTGCCAGGCATGGGTTATCCGGTGAGTGGTGGAGATATGAATTGGAGTCGGTATAATCCCAATATTATCTACGCTCATATCGGAATGAAAATTGTAAGCTACAATGTCGCAACAGACACTTACGTAACTATTAAAGATCTTTCAACGGTTGTATCAAGTTCAAGTGGTGAATATGTTTTTCAAATGAGCATGAGTGAAGATGAAATGACTTTTGCTTTCACGAGAAAAAATTCTAGTTATCAAACAATTGGGTTTCTCGCCTGGAAACGTTCTAACAATTCTGTCTATACAGAATTAACTCCAAATTGCGATGAAGTGTCGGTTGATAAAACGGGCCGTTATCTTATAAACAAAACTGGAGTTCAGGGTGCCGGTGCCATTGAAGCCCGAGTGATTGATCTTTCTACAAACAGAGTCATCGCTGATCTTCTTGATAATGGCCCTGATTATGCTCCGGGAGGGCATACTGATACTGGTCGTGGTTTTATAGTTGGTGATGATAATTGGAATAATACATATACGTTTAGAAATTTTGCGACACCTCACCAGTTTTATAATCTTATAAGTTTTGGAAACGATTGGTCTCAAGCTTCACATGTTTCATGCCTAGCCAACAATGAAGCTTGGTGTGTGATCAGTGCTTATACTGTTCCTGTTAATACACCGGCTGGTGTTTTTCATAATGAGATTTTTCAAGTGGCAACAGATGGAAGTCAAAGGGTGAGACGCCTTGCACATCATCATTCAGCATATCGCAGTTATTACGATGCACCCCGAGCTAACATCAGCTTTGACGGGCGCTTTATTATATTCACAAGTAATTGGGGAAACACCTCACGGCGTGACGTGTTTATTCTAAAAGTTCCTTAATCAATAAAGTGTCGTTAAAATAGATATTAAGAGTAAAAACTTCATCAGATATCCCCACAATTCAAATACATCTTAAGTAAATGTCTCAATTGCAAAACACTTGCTCGCGACACCGTGAATCTTCGAAAAACCGGCTTCTCTGTGGCATAATTATCGCAGTTGCTCTGTGTATGCTTCCAATCAAAGATTTTACGACATTGTCATTATCTCCACTCTTACTTGAAGTTATCAAAGAGATCGGTTACGTCAAACCCACCCCCATTCAGGCTCAGAGTATTCCCTATCTTTTAGAGGGGCGTGACCTCATTGGGCAATCAAAGACGGGTAGTGGAAAAACTGCTGCATTTGGTATTCCGATCTTAGAAAAAACAGATATAGAAAACCGAGTACCTCAGGCTTTGATTTTATGCCCGACAAGAGAGCTCTGTACTCAGGTCGCACGAGAAATCAGACGTTTGGGATGTAGGTTTAATGGTCTTCAAGTTGTTTCGCTCACAGGTGGTCAACCACTTCGTGATCAAAGAATTTCACTTGAACATGGTGCGCAGATAATTGTTGGTACACCAGGTAGAACACTTGATCATTTAAAACGCGGGTACCTTAATATTTCAACGGTTAATATCGTTGTGCTTGATGAAGCCGATCGCATGTTAGATATGGGTTTTGAAGATGAAATGAATGAGATACTTCAAAAACTTCCTCAAAAACGTCAGACACTATTATTTTCAGCGACGTTTCCTCCAACTATTGAAGCTTTAAGTCAGGGTTATCAGACAAATCCCGTGAAAATTATCATTGATGATGGATCAAGATCTTTAGCCATTGAGCAACAATGTTATTTTACTGAGTATGATCAAAAGTCAGAAACCCTTTTAGGAATTCTAAGGCATAATCAACCAGAGTCAGTTTTGATTTTTTGTAATCTTAAAGCTACAATTCTTGAAATTACTAAGATCTTAGAAAAATTTGAAATCAGTGTCGCCAGTCTTCATGGTGATCTCGAACAAAGAGATCGCGATCGTATGATGGCTCGTTTTCGAAATAAAAGTGTTCGTGTACTTGTTGCTACCGATGTCGCCGCTCGTGGTTTAGATATAGAAGATCTAGATATGGTTATTAATTATGATGTCCCCATTAAACCTGACATTTATGTTCATCGTATTGGTAGAACGGGGCGCGCTGGTAAAAAAGGTCTAGCTATTATGCTTCTCACGGAACGTGAAGAGTTTAGATTTGAAGACATTGAAGAATTCATTGGTAAGAAAATAGAACGTAAAAGTCTCTCTCAGCTTAAGCAGCGCGATATGCGCGCTAAAGTCTTAAATAAAGACGCTGAAATGGAAACGCTTTATATCTCAGGCGGACGTAAAGATAAGGTTAGACCTGGAGACATCCTTGGAGCTCTGACAGGTGATGCAGCCCACCTAGACGGCAAAGATATAGGCAAAATTGAGATCCATGATCGATTTTCTTATGTGGCAGTTTCAAAACACATTGCACAAAGAGCTATGGAGAAACTTCGCGACGGTCGTATTAAAGGGCATAAGTTTCAGATTAAAATGGTCAGATAAATAAGCTACAATAAATTCAAGAGATACAAAACCTGAGGGCTAGACCATGGAAGTGCAGTCCTATCGTGAATTTTGTTATACGTGTCGGCAGCCAAAAGTTCACTGTTATTGCTGTTATATTCAAAAGTTTGATCCACAAATAAAATTTGTTATTCTTATTCATCCCATCGAAGTTAAAAGGCGTATTGCATCAGGTCGCATGTCGCATTTATGTTTAGATAATTCTGAACTAATTATTGGACATGATTATTCTCAAAATAAAAATGTAAATTTGATATTAAATAACCCTAATTATTATCCCGTTATTTTATATCCGGGTCAGCAATCCACAAATATTAGCCCCTTAACAACAACTCAAAGAGCTAGCCTATTTCCTAAAAATAAAATGCTTACGATTTTTGTGGTTGATGGAACATGGAACACAGCTCGCACAATGGTAAGACTTAGTTCAAATCTTCATCATTTGCCAAAAATCTGTTTTTCTCCACCGGGGCCATCCAATTTTAGAGTGAGAAAACAACCTGCCCCTGGTTGTTATTCGACCTTAGAGGCAATTCATCACACCATTGAGTTAATTGGAACAACTCAAGGATTTAATACTGATGTGCGTGTGCACGATAGATTGCTATATGTTTTTGATAAAATGGTTTCAAAACAACTTGAGTATGTTCAAAAAGCACCGCGGGTTTTAGATAGAATTAGAATTAAAAATGCAGGTTAGTTGAAAATACTTTTAATTTTCGTAGTCTCTAAAGTTTTCGGATGCACCAGTTCATTCGCATTTTTATAAATACGAGGCGTTTTATACAGGTTTTTCATTGCACGCCATTTAGTCATCACGTGAAAATTTTCTGGAAATTGTTTAATTAATTCTTGATGAACGGCTTTTGCATGATGGCTGCTCATGGTTGGAAAAATATGATGTTCAACGTGGTAGCCAAAGTTGAGATGAAAAAATTCAAAAAATGGGTGATTGGTCACGGTCAGTGAGTTTACCAAAGGGTCATTTTCAGAGGTCAACGGGTTTAAATTGTGATTAGTAGAAATATAACTCATCAATGTATAGTTTTGAATAAAGAGCGGAATCAAAAACACCCATATAAAATTTTGTAATCCAGCATAATAAAGAAGGGCTGCACCAATTAAAACTTGCCCTGAAAATTCTAAAGTAACTTTCTTATGATCGAGTTGATCAAAGACACTGTTTCTAAAGCGCAAATATGTTTGTGCGACAAAATTATGAAATGAAAACCAAAAGAAAAAATAAGCAAAGCTTCGTTTGTGACCTGAGCCAGGTGTAAAGGGGAACATAAATCTTATAAACTTACTTGCCTTGTAAATTTTCAAATTTGGAAACGCATCAGGGTCACGAATGAGTTGCTGTGTTTTGCCATGATGAAGTTGGTTGTGCCAATAGCGCCAAAATGTGGGTGATACAAAAAAGGGCAGACTTCCGAAATAACAGAGAATACTTTGTGCGGTTTTATTTTTGATAATGGCGCCATGTGAAATTTCATGTGTAACAAAACCCATTCCACCATTACAAAGACCAATGATAATCGCTAATAAAAGTTTGGCGGGCCATGGAAGATTCATGTTTATGATTGCAAGAAATGAAACAATCGTACCAGTAGCAAAAAGCACATACCAACCGATGCGATGGGGTGCGGGCTTTAAAAGATCTGGCGAGAGATTTTTCATAAGAGCTTGCCTGTAAAAAACGATATTTTTAAGCTCTGTTTTTGCTGAAGTTGAGTCAGCATCGATTGATTCAATAGGATTTTTAATAATCTCTGTTTGTTCGATAGTTTGATCCAATTTTTCACCTTTGTTTTACACAGGTTAGTTTGCCCTTATTTGCTGTAATTACCTATCTTTTTTCGTTAAATTAGATAATTAATGCCCTTTGTAAAACTGAACTCCAAGGAGGACGTGATGAGTAAGCAGCTCAGCGTTAGAACTTCTGAAATAATGAATGCATTTAAAGATAAAGGCATTCTTCTAGAAATGATCGGTGAAGACCGAATCATTACTTCTATAGTGCGCGCAGAAGATTCAGCTATAGGGTCTTTAGTTTTTGTTGATAAAAAAGATTACGTTTCGCAAATACTTACAAATAAACCTACGGCTGTTGTGACTTCTCAAAAAATGCTTGAATCATTTTGTGATCTCAAAGACGTTACAATATTAATTGCTTCAAATGTTAATCTCGCCCAGGCACACATCAAAAGAAAATATGCAGCAAGAAGTTTTGAAAATTCTGATTGGCCCCGCATACATCCCACGGCCCTCATTCACGCATCAGTTAAAATTCCTGAATCTACATTTATTGAACCCTACGTAGTAATCCAAAACAATGTTAAAATCGGTGAGCGCACACGTATCATGACAGGTAGTGTGATTGAACATGATGTCGTTATTGGTAATGATACGATGATACATTCAAATGTTATTATTGGGTACGGGTGTGAAATTGGTAATGAAGTCGCAATTCATTCAAATTCAGTGATTGGTTCTGAGGGTTATGGTTTTGCCCAAGATGATAAAGGTAAAAGTCATCCCATTCCACAAACAGGAATTGTGATTATTGAAGATCGCGTTCGCATCGGAGCAGGTTGTTGCGTTGATCGTGCGGCATATCATGTTACAAAAATCGGTGCGGGCACAAAGCTAGATAATCTTTGTCATGTGGCTCATAACGTAGAAGTCGGCCAGGATTGTTTACTTACTTCTATGTGTTGTATTGCGGGGTCATCTAAATTGGGTGATCGAGTAATCACAAGTGGGCAAACAGGAATTCTAGATCACATGAATATCTGTAGTGATGTGGTTTTACTTCATCGCGCGGGTATTACAAAAGATGTAGATAAGCCAGGGGCTTATGCGGGTCTTCCACTTCAACCATTACAGAGTTATTTAAAAAACGCTGTTATACAAAAAAATCTTGTAGAACTTAAAGAGAGAATAAAATCTTTAGAGGATGCTCTCGCGCAAAAATAAAAAACTTAAGTTTATCATTTAGATTATTGATTTAAAAATCAACTCTGAACATTGCATTGCCGCCACCCCAGGGTTTGCCTTTTAAGAAATTACTTAAATCAAATGTTCCCATAAGTTTTAAATAAGAACTTCCAGCAAAAGCAAAATCATAACTCACATCAAGGCGTTGTTCGATGATGTCACTGCTGTTAGGTCGACTACGTAAAAAATCAGGCCCGGCTTGCCTATGCAAGGTGAAGTCGTATTCAAGAGTCCATGTGTCAAGCCCTGGGATTTTTCTAAATCCTGGCATAACTAAAATCACATGGGGTACATAATCTAGATAAGTTACAACTCCAGTATTAGATTTCCAATCCCGCACATTCATAGCAATGCCCGGGGTTATCTCCCAATTACTATTTGGCCCGGTTTTAAAAAAAGATGTCCTTAAAACAGATTGCAGTCGATCAGTTGTCCAGTTTTCTAAGACTGTAGTGCTCGTCAATGTGGTGGGCGTTTTAGATTCAAATTTTTGATCATACTGAATACGCCCACTCATAAGAATATTTTCGGAAACGCCAAGTTGTAAAAAAACAGATGCGGTTTTTTTTGAGTATCGATACTCATAATTTTCATCCGGAAATATCCAGCGTGTAGGGGTGTCTTGTCTTAATGAGTATTCAAAAAACTCATTTTTATTTTCATCTAATGGCGACCAAGTTCTGCCAACTATTCCCATTGAATAAGGCATATCTGATTCAACAAAATGATCCCGTCGATCATTGCGATCATTTCTCACTAAATCAACCCAGGTGTTAAAAACCCTGATCTCGTGATTTAAATGAGGCTTATACAAAATCGCAAGACCCATATCGTTTTGACGTTTGTAAAATGATGGTTCTCCATATGCCGAGAATCCCAATTTTTCATTTGGCCAATAGATAAACTCAACAACGTGTGCAGTTGAATCGCGCTCTAAAGTACGTTCTTCAAAGTAGGTGAATCGAAATTCAAAATTTTCAGATAAAAGTTTATGAAGTTTACCCCTGTTATTGATTAAAAATGTGGTTCCGTTAAGACTTCCAACGGTACCATCAAATGATGCTTTGTGTGTGAGCCACCAATATTCCCACATATATGGTTTCGTGTAACTTAAAGCAGCTGCAGCATATTGCGGGTCAATATGAATAGGCTTTTCAAACCGTAATACTTCATCTTCAGACATGGTCGTAAATTCAGGAAAACTCTCAAATGTGATTGCAGATGCTTGAGGGGTGATTAACAAATTAAAGAATAATAAACCAAAATAAAACAAACCAATGAAAAACCAATTAAAGAATGATCTCTTAATTCTAAAAATAGAAATATTTTTGAAATTAAAAATCAATTTTGAAGTGAGCATAGTAAGTTTCAATTTTTGAACGATCATCACGAGTACTGCCAAGTGCTATGGGCGTCCAACTAAAATCTTGTCGCCTATAGCCGACTCTCACAGTAAGTGCTTCGTTTAAAGGTTGTAAAATATAAACATGATAGGCATTCCCGCGCGTTTCATAAAAACGCCCCGGGTCTTCTGAAAAACCATCGTAATAAAAAGAATCTTTTGTAGCAGTCAAAAATTCAATTCCTAAATAAGGGTTTTTAAGTTCTTCCCATAAAAAGTGGTAGCGTGAAGCAACAAGTAAAACACCACCATTAAGTGTGTCATCTGATTTTGAGGTTCCGTACCCACCAAGATCAGTGCCCGCTAAAGTTCCGGTTGTTACAGTGGCCTTGCCTGAGCTTGATAAAGTACTCATAAGATAGCTTGTCGAAAGATCAATGCGGCTCTCTGCAATATCTGTGATTTCAGCGTGAAAAGTGAGCATTTTTAAACTAACAGCTATATTTGAATTTGTGAGTGCCGTACCTGAGAGCCCAGAGTTAAGTGATGCTTCTGAAATTGTGGCATCAGGAAATCGCAAATAATTAAGCCATCGATAATGAGCAACTAAGTTTAAATTTTTATATTCATAATGAACACTCGCCATTGCTTGGGGGGCTAATGTTTCTGCATCAGAAGCTGAACTATTGGTATTAGGGCGCGTACTGGTAGACGTTTGTTGGTAGTTATAATTTTGTAAAAGATAAGGCACATAGGCCAAACGTAAATCTAAATGATGATCAGCAAGAAGTGCGTGTGCAATATGAAATGTTGTAATTGCACCATCAAGGTCTGATCCGTATGCAAGTTTTGGATAAATGCCGCTAAAGTGTTTGCCTGCGTAATATTTAACGGGTGAACCGTGAGTGGTGGGGAGTCTTCCACCAGTTAATGTGAACCAAGAAAAAGGCTTATAATTAAAATAGGCCTCTTCAACTCGAATTACTGAATCAGCGAATCTTGTTTGTGTGTTGAAATTATAAACGCCATCTGTCTGACGATTTTGGGTGATCCATTGGTTCCAATATTTAGTCATCCCCAATTTACCATACACATCGACTTGATCTGCTGGATGAGCTTGGATGTCTAAATTAAACACAGATCGAAAATGGTCGGTAAGCCAAAGCCGTCCAACATCATTGCGGCGGTAAACCTTGTCGTATCTATTAGTAATGTAACCGGAGAACTCTAATGATTTACTTTGTGATATTTCATCAGCAAAAGCGGGTGGGTTGATTATTGAAAACAAAATTGTGAGACCAAATATAATAAATTTCATAGAATATCTATTTAACAAGTTCTGATTCGATGGCAATGATTTAAGTGAATTTAAGAAAACTATTAGAGATGAAAATTTTGTATAAACATGAGTCAGTTTGCCCAAAACGTGTCACTTCGACGCAAATTTGAACCAAATTAAACCCTATAAAAATCTACCCGAGTATACGAAAAGTCTTAAAAACCTTTTCTGCAAAGGATTTTAGATTCGATGGCCTAAGTATGGTAATACATTCCCGAAAGTGGAATAGCTTTTGCTGTGTTAGGAGTAATTCGACGCACCAAAAACTTTTAAGGAGATTGCATAGATGAAATCATCATCAACTGATGGACGTGTTACGCCAGGCAGTAAGAAAAAAGCTGGGGCACTTAACAAAAACTTGAACCCCCTACAAAAATCAAAATCAGCTCAAGTTCGTGAAAGCAAAACCAGTTCATTAAGCCTAAAAGTTGGTCCCGTAGGAGCTACTAGTGATCACCAACAACTAAAAGTATTACTTAAGCTAGTTAAGGCCGTTAGAAGTGGTGACTTCTCTGTACGACTTCCTGAAGGTTCAGATGGTATAGTTTCTGAGATTGGTGAAGTATTAAACGATATTTTTGAACTCAATGACAATTTATCTAAAGAAATCACTCGCGTAAGTAAAATCGTTGGTCATGAAGGTAAGATGAACGAACGGGCCAATATTGGTCAAGTTAAGGGTTCATGGGCAACAGCTGTTGGTTCATTTAACACCCTTATTGGTGATCTTGTTCAACCAACAAACGAATTTGCTCGAGTTATTACATCAGTTGCTCGTGGTGACTTATCCCAAAAGATGTCCATGGATATCGAAGGTAGAGCGGTAAAGGGTGAGTTTCATCGTATCGGGCAAACAGTTAACGTCATGGTTGACCAGCTAAACTCATTCGCGTCTGAGGTTACTCGAGTTGCTAAAGAGGTTGGTGTTGAAGGAAAACTAGGCGGTCAAGCTGACGTTCGTGGAGCTTCAGGTATTTGGAAGGATCTAACAGATAACGTTAACCAGCTCGCCGGAAACTTAACAGCCCAAGTTCGTAACATCGCAAAGGTTACAACCGCGGTTGCTAAAGGTGACTTATCACAAAAAATTACAGTTGATGCTAAGGGTGAGATTTTTGAACTTAAAAACACCATTAACGTAATGGTGGATCAACTCTCCTCATTCGCAGCCGAGGTAACTCGAGTTGCTAAAGAGGTAGGTACAGAAGGTCGTCTCGGTGGTCAGGCAGAAGTTAAAGGGGTTTCAGGTACATGGAAAGATTTAACAGACAACGTTAACGGTCTTGCAAACAACCTTACAGCTCAGGTTCGTAACATCGCAAAAGTTACAACCGCAGTTGCTAATGGTGACTTATCACAAAAAATTACAGTTGATGCTAAGGGTGAGATTTTTGAACTTAAAAACACCATTAACGTAATGGTGGATCAACTCAGATCATTTGCGGCTGAGGTAACTCGAGTTGCTAAAGAGGTTGGTACAGAAGGAAAGCTAGGCGGACAAGCTGATGTTAAAGGGGTTTCAGGAACATGGAAAGACTTAACAGACAACGTTAACGGTCTTGCAAATAACCTTACAGCTCAAGTTCGTAACATCGCAAAAGTTACAACAGCTATCGCTAAAGGTGACTTATCACAAAAAATTACAGTTGATGCGCGTGGCGAGATCTCTGAACTTAAAAACACAATTAATACAATGGTCGATCAGCTCAATTCATTTGCGGCTGAGGTTACTCGAGTTGCTAAAGAGGTTGGTACAGAAGGAAAGCTTGGGGGACAAGCTGTTGTTAGAGGGGTTTCAGGTACTTGGAAAGACTTAACAGATAACGTAAATAGTCTTGCAGGAAATCTCACTAACCAAGTTCGTAACATCGCAAAAGTTACAACAGCGGTTGCTAAAGGTGACTTATCACAAAAAATTACAGTTGATGCTAAGGGTGAGATCTCTGAACTTAAA
>JAWXAT010000066.1 GCA_034439615.1 Oligoflexia bacterium
CTCTCTTTGAATGGAACAAATGATACTCATAATCTGCAAACTCTTTGTCATGGTCATCATAAGCAAAAACATTTGTACCAGTGAGAAGCCGATTATTCATCAGAGCGTGCATCGAATCGAATTGCATTGCATTGCATTGAATCGAATCGAAACTTCCAACAGCTGTTGCTGAAGGCCTCAACAATAAGATCAAAGTTCTTAGACGAATGGGCTACGGTTACACCAACCCGGTTTCTTATTGCAGAAAAATACTGCAGCGCTGTGGCTATCTGAACCATCTATCGATAAACACTGATCAATTCTTTTTCAAATGGCCCAACCCCGTTTAAAGCCGGAGACCCTCCTGTGTGCATCTATGCTTGCTGGATGTTCTAAGAAAGAAGACAAGAAGCAAAACACAGTACTTGAGGCTTATAGGCTCATTGACGAGCAGCGAACTGATGAAGCTATCGAGCTTCTTGAATCTGCAATAACCAAGGAACCCTCAAACACCGAGTACAAGGTAGTTCTGGCATCGGCATATGCACATAAGGGCGGAATAAAGGTTCAAAAACTAGTTCCGATCATCAATCACTCTGAAAAGCTAAAAAAACTTGGCGAAAAATTGCCGGAACTAAATAAAGCCGAAGCCAAGAGTCAAAGGGTGAATCAAGCGGCCTTGAATTTATCGGCGGTACTGGTGAGATTTGCAGGTTTCCTTGAGGCCTATGCCTCCGTACCTTTAGCTACCCCTAATCAGGCTACTTACATTCGGCATGCAATTTACATTTTGAATGAATTGGGAAATAAGGTAAAGCCCGAGGACGCTTTGTATCGAGCTGTCCTTGAAATAGTGTTGCTTAAGCACATATTAGCTGAGAATTTCGTTGGCGAATTTTTAGAGCCCGCTAACAAAGAAGAAACAACTTGTAGAATTGATTTAGGAAATGTCAACGATGCCGCCATTACTCTTGGAAAACTCTTGATTGATATTTTAAACGATATTGGTTTTTCAAACCCTGACCAAGCTGAAGCAATGAAGCGAATGGCTAACGAAACAAGTGAAACCGTATCGAATTTGACCATATTTTTTACTTCGGCGACTGTTGTTGATGAAGTTTCAAATATTTTTGTTCGTCAAGCAGCTGTACAGCATGGTTTCGGAAAGATCATTAAATGCAATGGGTTTTGACGAACGCTTTTTTAATTTTCTTTCTTGGCATAAGTGGCGCTCAAGCACAGACATTATCCTTCAGCCGTAATGCACGAACCTTTGAAACCCAGCATTCCAGTTTGGTTACGAAAAGTTTAGCGCACTCTTGTCTAACAATTATAGATATACCTGACGGATTGCCTTGCAATCCCTCGATGACTGCGTTGAATAAAAAGCCCCTGTTTGGTGTGGAGCTATTACTGTCAAATGGATATGCTTCGCTTGAAAGTGTGCGCAAACTGCTCGACGGGAAAATCACCCAAGAGATGGTTGACACGATGTTTTCACAAGGAAAAGTTATTCAAATCGAAGCCAATGCCGATGTTAATTTCAAATCAAAATATCTAAATGCCCAGTATACCCCTATCACCGTTAAAGGGTTTTCGGTCGTAAGAAATGAGGCCAATCCAGATGTGGAGCTTTACGCTATTGAAGAAAAGGGCTTTACGTTTCAATCAGGTCTTGAAGTCTTCAACGATTTCTACGCGGGCGTTCAAGCAAGATTCATAAATCGCAAATTTATTAGTCAGCGTTTCAAACTTGTTCAATTGGGCACACAGGTCGGGAAAGATCTAATCAAGCCCAAGGAACAAATTGCTACTTACATTGAACCTGGTGCTACATATTTTCTCGCCAAAACCTGGCGGCCGCGAGTTTCCGTATTTGTTGCAAATCTTGGCTATGTATCAAAACAGTATGAAGAACTTAAGACCCCGGTCGAAGCTCAATATGGATTAGGATTTTCGCCTCCCGTTGGTTGGGGGGATCTTGATATTAGCATTGAGTATCGCAGCATGAATTACGAAGAAAGCGATATTGAGAAACTAAGATTGGGAGCCCTTTATCACTTTGGATCAATGTATTTATCAGGTGGCATCGACGGAAATGGAATATCGGGTGGCGTCTATTATGGTTTGGATAAATTTAATGCAGGAATTGTGTATTCAACAACTCGATTTGTAGATGAGGAGAGTTTTTTTGCTCAAACGGTTTATGTGCAATTGGGCTGGCAGATTTAGCTTAATGCTCTTATTAGTGATGGCGATGATGCGAGTGACTCCGGCTCAGGCTGCGGAAGACTCCAGAATTGACTCTGTCAAATGGGAGCAGTTTGCCCAAGAAGTTGAAACACAAAAGGAGCGAGACTACAAGAATGGGTTAAGCTACATAATCAGTGGATCATTGGCTCTGGCGGGAGGAATTTGGGGAGCAAATATAACAGAAGATAACGCTGAAAAAGGTGTTTACACAGTCTTTCAAACGATAGGTATTGCATCAGTTGGTTATGGTGCCTACGTATGGAAGATCGGCGGTGAGGAGAGGTCTGTTTATCAAACACTTCAGAACACCCGTTTTACAAATGAACAGAAAAGTCACTTCTTGAAATCATATAATACTGAAAGAAAAGACCGCGAACGTCGAGATCGGCTGATCAGAGCTCTGACTCACGGATTGATTGCGGGACTCAATATCTATACTGCCTCCATTCAGAAAAACGATGGCATAAAGACCGGCCTATATTTCATTGGTGGAGTGAACCTCCTAGCTGCGATTTCATTTACGTTTGAGTTTTGATGATCAGTTTTGCAGGGTGAGCCAGAGCACATCATTCGCTATTCCTGGCCACTTTACCCAACAGCGGCTAACGAGTGAGAATGGTTATTAAAAGGCAATCAGGCAAAAAGTTCCCCCACTAATAGTCCGCTAGACTTAATAAACATGATTTTTGATTAACTCTTTTGCCCCATGAACCGACTCTATATATTGTGGGGAATCTCGAGGGGCGAAGTGTGTTTAGGTTTTTAGTTGCGCTCATCCTCGTCAGCAGTCTGGCGTGGGCGGACTCTAGTCTAGCAAAAACTAGAGTGGGGATTCACATTGCCAAAGATCGTTGGCTCACCCTCACTGACGGCACTCGCGTTACTCAGGGGCGAGAAATCAGTTACCTCCTAGCAAATCAGCTTTTTAATTTTTCTGAATTTGAAGCCGTATTACTTGATAACGATGAACCTGTTCACCTAGATCTTAAAGTCACACCACACATTGAAACATTACTTTATGCAAGTGGGTCTCGTAGTAATCGACTCGTGTATGGTTTTGCTCCTGATCGAGTGAATATTTTTAATTCAGGTATTGAGGGCTCACTTGAAAATGAATTTGTTGCATCGGGTGAAGAAGCATCTCAATGTATTAAGCCTGATTTTTTTGAAGGTAGATTTAATACCCACGGGTGGGGGCCATTATCAAGCAATTTTGGCGCTAACTTTGATGAAGGATTTGTCATTAATATTGCAGGCTACGGAATAGGTTTTAAACAGAAAAAATTTGAAATTAAAAATCAAATTCGATTTGCCATTGAAGATATGCGTAGTGGGAAAAAACAAGATTTAATTTTCGATATTAAAGCATATGGAAAAGACACTTTTATTGCTGGGAGCTATAGCGGGTTTGCTTTAGGTCTGGAAATTCAACGTAGAGAAACTCTTATAGAAGCACTGAAGAAAATATTGCCAATCGCTGTTGATGGAATCATACGTGAGGGGCTCATACCCCTTAATCACAAAGGTATTGTAGAAAAAGTCAAAAATTTTTCTGAAGAAATTGAAATTAAAATGCCTAAAACTCAAAGAGCAGCTGTGCAAGCTAATGCTTTAGGATCTTGTCTTGAAAAATCTGGTAATTGGCTCGAAGATTCAATTGAAGGCATATTTTCTTTTTATGCTTATTGGCGTTATAAAAAAATTCTAGATCAACCACTAAAGAGTAAAATTTCAGCACTCCCACTAAATGTCTCAAATATCAAAGTTGCAATAATTGATTCTGGTATTGATTATAATGATAAAAAAATCGGCAAGAATGTAATTAGATTTTCGGGTGATCAAGTTTTAGGTTTTGATTTTATCTCGTGGGACAGCCGCCCCAGTGATGATAATGGGCATGGCACAGCTACTGCAAAATATTTTCTGAAAACTATTAAAACTGATTATGCAATTATTCCAATAAAAGTTATTGGGCCTTTTGGCGATACACATAGTAGCGCTATCTATGACGGTTTTTCGTACGCTGTGAATCAAAAAGTTGATGCCATTGTGGTTCCATGGGCACCAGCTTTAAAACTCACAGAAGCCTATAAAAGAGGTGCACAGTTAGCGGCCCAAAACGGGATAGCTGTGTTTGTTGCACCAAAGAGCATGGAGCCAGGGGAAAATATTTTTGTAGCCACTGTTAATGGCCAAACTGCATTTAAGACTAAAGGTCTTGGTAAAATGCATTTGGAATTGCCCGCAGATGGGGTTGCTGTGGTCGATGAATTTAATTTGTGGTTGCAAAACACTAGGGGGAACAACAAGTGATAAAACAACAAACACTCAACGTTTTAGGAGCAATATCTTTATTAGCACTTCTTACTGCTTGCGGTGAAAGAATGAGCTTTAAAGAGAATATTAAAACAATTCAAGCAGCACCAGGTGCACCTGGTTCACCACCGCCATCCACTGAGGAATTATATGTCGATAGTACACCTCAGTGTGTTGTTGATTTACCCCATTTTCAGATAAGCGGAAATGTGAATTCCTTTGAATTTCAATCATCATTTGGAATTAATTTTGGTTACACTCCAGGTGGAAATTATTCGGGAACTAGCGGTAGTGTCAGTATGAAGGTATCAAAAGCGCAGATGGATCTCGTAATGATTGGCAAAGACCCTTTGACTCGAGCCCTGGCTACAAGTAGCAATGTAAATTCTAATCAAACTAAAACTGACCTTGGTCTAACAATTGATTTTAGCCAGTTCCAGGGGAATCCTAATTATTATCTCAGTACTCCTTTGGCTAAGGTTTCCCAAAAAGGTTTAGAACTTGCACTTAAAGATTTTAAGAAACAATCAGATCAACAATTATGGGTTGGTCGTATTTTGAAAAACATAAATAAAGAAGAACTTATGGTTAATCATGGTTCCCAAGCTGGGCTCATGAAGGGTGATCAATTTGAAATTTATAATGTTGATCATTTCTGGGAGGCAGAACCTTGTACAAGTGCCTATGTAGGCAGTAAACGTACAACAAGTGCGCCTGTTGCCATAGTTGAAGTTGATCAACTCAGTCAATCATCAAGTGTTACAAAATATGTTTTTAAAGGAAAAGAAAATATACGACGTGGTGCGGAAGTGATTGTTAAAAAATTGCAGCCAAATGGCAATCAAGCTAGATATCTTAAAAAGAAAATCACCCTTGGAAAAATATCTGCCAAACCATTTCAGTTACCTGGAAACATACTTTTTGATATGGAATCAGTGATTAACTCACAATTAATTACTACAATTCATGGTTCAGGCACATATTATTTTGAAATCAAATAATTAACGGCACACATTTTCTAAGCGATTTTGTGTTTGGAAATGTAAACCTAAGTGCGAATAGCGCGAAATGAGTGCGTCCTCATTTTGTGGCTTAAATTTTATTGGATTTCTTAAAAAGTCATTGCAAAGTTTAATTAGATTATTAAGCACCGTTTTTTGAAGTGGCTTTATAAGTACTGGTGGGTAAAGAGCTTCATCCCATATTTCAGAAACATAATCTCTCCAATCAAACCCTCGACGCATAACAGGCCCTTGGGGTGACCACGCGATGATAGACCCTTTTATTGGATCAACAACAGAATTAAAAAGACTTTCATAGAATCGAAAACCCTCATAATTTGCTACAAGATCTCCGCTTGAATAAACACCCGAAATTTTTAAGCCAAAAATGGCAAGTTCAGAACGTATTCCGTAATTTAAAATTTTTTCTAAACTAAGTCGTACGTTATGAAACAATTGATAATAGATATACCCTTCGGAGAAAAAATGACCTGTTTTATCAGTGCCAAAACGTGCTCCTCCAGCATAAACCGTTGGTGCACCATCGAAGAAGAAATTAAATCGTGAGCTAGATAAACTAGCTCCAGCGTAGATGCTATCTTTTTGCTTAATGTCTGATTTATTGATGTATATAGAATTGTTTATCCATGATTCGTAATGACTAAATAAATGGTTGTCCGAAAGTCTTTTATAGACTCTTTTAACAAAGAGGATTTCATTTGTGCCATCTATTGGCTTCCAATCTTGAATAACTGCGCTTAATTCTGAATTAACCTTTGCATTAAGTTTAAGTGTTGAATCTTGAAGTGGTGAAAAACGTTTTGTGAATTGATCTGTTTCCCACGCCAATACGGATTGAGTTGGCAGAAGTAAAAATAAAAGGCTTACGATTTTTGAACCTGTGAATTTGAACATGCAACAGTAGCTTTATCTATGGTTTGTTAGCTTGCAAGAAAAAAATCAGGCAGCACTTGTTTGAGGGAGTGGTTGTGCTTTAGGTAGTGTGATTATAAATGTAGTGTTCTTTTGTGTGTGATCGATTTCAAGTTTTCCATTATGTCGTAGAATAATACCCTTGGAAATGCTTAGTCCTAGGCCCGTACCTTTGCCTATTTCTTTTGTTGTGAAAAATGGATAAAACATTTTTAATTCTACTGATGCGGGAATGCCCAAGCCACTATCTTTGACTATTAATTTAATTTCTTTACCGCAATCTTGTAATTTGATTTCCACCCATTTTTCAGAGCGTTTTTCTACGGCATCAAAGGCATTATTGAGAAGATTTAAGAGTACCTGATGAATTTGCACAGGGGAGCATTCTATTGTTAAATCATTGGCTAGATCGGGTACTATAAGTTTAATGTTGTTATGCGTGAAGCGTTCGGTGCAAAGGACAAGAGTACTTTCGATAATAGATTTTAATGTAACAACTGAAAGTGGATCATTTGTTCCATCCCGAGAAAAGTAACGTAGCCCTTTGATGATTGCTGCAATTCGATGACTAGTTTTTAAAACGGTTTCTATCGTTTGAACAGCATAGGCATTATCAAAATCTTTGTCTTCGATGCGAGACTTTAATTGATCAAGTTTTAGTTCAATGATGGCTAGTGGGTTATTTATTTCATGA
Organism: Oligoflexia bacterium; assembly: GCA_034439615.1. NCBI lineage: Bacteria > Pseudomonadati > Bdellovibrionota > Oligoflexia > Oligoflexia bacterium. Next base: position 7,177 of record JAWXAT010000066.1, read on the forward strand.
GCAATGCCCCCTGCCATTTCACCTAAACTTGCTAGGCGCGCCTGGTTTTGTGACTGAGCACGGCTATGATGAAGTTCGTCTTCTGCTGCTTTTTGTTCGGTGATATCGAGCATTGAAGTGATGATACCCACGGTTTTGTTTTCAGAATCATATATAGGGTCAATATCAATTTTAAGCCAGTTGAGGCCCTGTGGGCGTTTGACTCCGATATTACAATTATAGATGGGAAGATTTGTTTTTAATACTTTTGCCATAGGGCGGTCATCTTGAGTGATTTCTTCTCCCTCTTCATTGACAATCGCTAGGAGTGAAGAAAGTGCTTTACCTTTAATTGATTGAGCATTATCAGTGCCAAGCATTTTAAGTCCGCTTGGATTTGCTTCAATAATTTGGCCTTGAGGATCATGAAGTATGACGCCAACGCGTAAGTGTTCTGTTAATAGTTTAAAGCGTTTTTCACTTGTTGCAAGTTCGTTAAGGGTTCGCAAGTGACTCAAAAATGCGACGACATAAATTGAGAATATAGTAACTACGCCAAGTAAAAGTATACTTCGCGAAAAAGCTTCAACCGGTTCAGAAAATACTAAATAACATGTCGCTGAAGTCATAAAAGCGCAATAAACTAAAAGTGAATTTTTACTAGGAAATGCAGCGCTAATTGCACAGACAGTTACAAGAAGGCCTAAAGAATATTCAATGCTGAGATGATTGAGTTTCCAAATATAAAAGTAATGTGCAGTGATGAGCCACAGGGAAAGAATAAATAAGTATTTATAATTTCGTTTTACAAATTTACTTGTAAATGAAGTGACTACCATTATGAGCATGATAGATGAAATAATCAGTCTTAGTTTAATAGGGTCTATGTTACCAGGCACAAAATAAATAAAAAATATTGACCATAGAGGATAAAAAATCGTGCCAGTGATAGCGAGTAATCGATATGTTTTAATATCAAAGATATCTTCTGAGCGAGCCTTGGTGAACTTGCCTTTAAAGATTTTGAACCAATTATCTTTATTTAATAGCGTAAATTTCATTCATCTATAAATCGGAAGAAATAGCTGTTTTTTTTAGGTTTTTTGTAATTTTATTACCGTTTTTGAAAGTCTAGCCCATTGCCAGGTCACGGCGATAGCTACCAAGGTGAGGCCAAGAGTTAACCCCGTCCAAAGTCCTGTGATTGCAAACCCTTTAGTGAAACAAAGATAATATCCTATGGGTAAACCTATAAGCCAGTGCCCGACCAGGTTTGCATACATCGCTGATTGTGTATCACTAAGACCTCTGAGGGCCCCGGTACCTACTGTTTGAAGTCCGTCAGAGACTTGGAACAAAGCTGCTAGGATTAAAATTTCGATGGCACTTTTTATGACTTGCTCGTCACTGATAAATAACCCAATGAGAAAATCTCGAAAGACATACAAAAAGATTGCAGACAAAGTCATAAATGAACCTGCCAAAAAGATGCTTGTCCAACCTGCATGTCTTGCTTCATCGTGGTTGCCTTTTCCTATCGCTTGGCCAACACGTACAGCAGCTGCTGATGAAATTCCAAATGGAACCATAAATGTAAAGCTTGCGATATTAAGTACAATTGTATGAGCAGCTAGGGGAATTGCTCCTAATCTTCCAGTCAAAGTTGTTGCGAGTGAAAAAACTGCTACTTCAAAAAGAAGTTGAAAAGCTGCTGGTAACCCAAGGGAGATTAATTTTTTAATATTTAAGAATTTTGGTTTCCAAGAAGTGTTGATGAGCCCAAGATTTTTTCTGCGATCTTGCCATAAAGTATACGCGATCAAAAGCACAAGCATTAATGTTCGTGTGATGGTTGTGGCCAGTGCAGAGCCGGCTGTTTCAAGTTGAGGAGCTCCCCAATTTCCGAATACAAAAATCCAATTTAAAAAGGCATTTGCAAGATTGGCTAAAATCATGATTACCGTAATCATCGATGGATCATTCATGGCTTGCAGGTATTGTCTAAATGCAGAAAAAAGTAAGAATGGAAGCAAGTTTAGTATTAATATTTGAAGAAAAGGTTGAGCTTCTTTAACAACTTGAGGGTCAATTCCAAAGCTGTCTAAATAAAATGTAATGATAAAAAGAATAATAAAAAGTGGGATCGAAATAATAAATGTAACGTAAACTGATTGAACTAACCAATGATGACATTCATCAAGTGCTTTACGCCCGTAAGCATGAGAAACCAGATAATCAAGCCCTAAAAGTATGCCCATTCCAAAAATTGCAACGGCGTAAAATACAGCATTCCCAATGCTTACACCCCCAACAGCAGCGGCACCAAGTTTTCCAACCATAAATGTATCTACAAGAGCCATGAGCATTTGCCCTAATTGGGTTAATGCTACAGGCATCGCTAGGCGCAATGTCGGTGGAAGTTCTGATTTAAGAACTTGAAACTTCGTTTTTGAATGAGTCATAAGTATTCTTAAAGTATGAGATTTATTTTCTGAAGACTTTTTAAATCGTTAAACTTTAAGTATGCGACTAGCCAAGGCTAAAAACACACCCAAAGAAACTCCAAAGCTCATAAACATCGCAAGTCGGGTGACTTGCCCGACATTTTGTAGTGCTGCGTAGTTTAAAAAGTTTGGGCCAAACATGTTTGATGCAAGCCAACATAAAAAACCAAACACAAAACCATAAAACGCCATTCGAGGCACTTCAGAGTTAGTGGTCATTTTACCCACGATAGCGCCACAGAGAAGCGATAGGAATAAAAAGAAGGCAAACCCTGCAATAAAAACTGAAGGACCAGCATCGTATGCTAAGGCTGATCCACCAAAAAACGAATCAGCTTTGAGCCATACCATAAAGGTGCCATCGAAGAAGGGGGTGGCTAATATTTGTATCCACCAGAGCTTTCCAGAACCTGGAGGGGTGAAAAGCATTGAAATCAAAAGCAGCACAAATCCAGCAGCCACACCGCATAAAGCGCCTACGAGGACGCGTTTTTTATTGCTGTGTAAGAGAGAATCTAAGAGTTCAGTGCGACTTTCAGCCATTTTAACCTCCGGTGAATATAACTTTCGAGTTTTTTACTTGAATCAAACTTAAGCTAAATTCCATCAATGAGGCAAGCTGAAAACTACTGGACTATCATAAGCTGATGGCATTAAATTGTGATCACTATGAAAGATCAACTTAAACCTATTTCGACAGCGTTTACTCGCCTGATGGGCTGCGATTTTCCAATAATTGCTGGCCCCATGTTTTTGGTGAGTAATGAAGCCCTAGTATCTGAAGTATCAAACGCCGGTGGAGTAGGGGGGGTACCTTCGCTTAATTGGCGAACCAGCGAAGAATTCACTCAAGCCATTAAAAGAATAAAACAAAAAACTCAAAAACCATATGCTGTAAATTTAATCGTCAATAAAGCTAATCCACGAGTCGAAGCTGATCTTGACGTTTGTGTTTCAGAAAAAGTTCCCATGGTGATCACCTCTCTTGGAAATCCAAAAGAAGTTATCGAAAAAGTACATAGCTATGGGGGTAAAGTATTTTGTGATGTTGTAGATCTTAAATACGCATTAAAAGTTCAAGAACTTGGTTGCGATGGTGTAATTGCCGTATCAACAGGTGCGGGTGGACATGCCGGGCCCGTTTCGCCTTTGGTTTTGATTCCGTATTTAAAAAGTAAATTAAAAATTCCTGTGGTTGCTGCTGGTGGAATAGCCACGGGCAGACAAGTTTTAGCGGCAATAGTTTTAGGAGCCGATGCTGTACAAATTGGAACACTCTTTATTGCCTCAAATGAGGCGGGAGTAAGTGCAGAGTATAAAGATGCTATTATAAAGGCTGAGCCTGAAGACATTGTGTTAACCCGTCGAATTTCAGGAACACCCGCCGCGGTTATTAAAACTCCGTATATTGAAAAAGTAGGGCTTGAGATTGGGTTTTTAGAAAATCTATTACTTAAAAATCAGACTACAAAAAAATATATGAAAATGGTTCTAGCTGTAATTGGCCAAAAAGCTCTGGAAAAAGCAGCCCACACAACTACGTGGAAGAATGTTTGGAGTGCTGGTCAAGGTGTTGGGTTTATTCATGAGGTTTTACCCGCATCTGAGATTTTAAATAACTTAGTACAAGAATATTGGGAAGCACGCGGTGCTCTTTAAAAAGAGCGTTTTCTTACTCGTTATTTTAATGTTCTTCTTTAATTTTGAAAAGGCCTCTTCTCAAATAGTCTCTTTAAAAATCTTAAGCAATGATCAGGTTTTTGAAATTGAGAGTATTGCAGCTCTTCCCATAGAAAAACAAATCAACTATATCAAAAAGATAATCCCAGTAGATCTACTATCGACCCCTCGAAAAGGCCAAAAACATTATTTCAATTCTTTAGGTGAGCCTAAAATTTCAATTGAAATGATCACAAACATCGAAGGGCTTTACGGTAAAGCTGTATGTGCAAAAAAAGATGAGAGTGCAAAGATTTATCTTGCTGAAGATGCACCTCCTTCAACTTTGCTTCATGAATATATTCATTATCTTCAAATGCAAAAAGAAAAAAGATGGTGTGCTCTTGATGGGCGCGTTCTTGAAAAAGCTGAAAAACGCGAACAAGCCCTTTTATATCATCGTTTTGAGTATGAAGTTTTAAAAATTATTTGGGATTTAAAAGAAAAACCACATTTTAACTTTGAAGATAGAGTTATTTTAATCGAAGGTTTGTCTCGAGAAGCTAAGTTTTTAAAGTCATTAGGTATCGAAACACTTAATGATGAAGAGCTGCTCATAGTTGAGAATGAGCTCAGTGAAGTGAGAGCTAGCATTTCTGTATTATTATGGCTCAGTAGGAGCCGTAAAGATGCAGGAAGTGTGATGCAAAAAATGGAGATCCTCACACTTAAAGCTTGTGTCGATCAATCTTTTGGTCTTGATGAATTTGCAAAATTAAATGAGTGTATTGCTAAGCGGTGTTCTTTTTCAAAAATTACTTGTCTGCCCGTGACCAAAGCTGAGCTTGCGCAATTCAAAGACGACATACTTTTAAAAACTATTTACGCCTGGGTAAAACCCAATATTGACTTAAATTGCCCTGTCACCAAATTAAGAGACGAATTACTTGATAAAGTAGAAGATCCAACCCCTTGTTGGAAGAGTTGGTACTCTAAACGCTCAAAGCAAAAAAAATTAGAACTTCAAAAAGTTAGTGTTGAGAAAATGCGCGTTGAATGGAAGGCCCCTAAACTTTCAGTAGATCGAAAAATTGGCCTCTATGTAGTGACTCAACCTGAGGCTTTTGTGAATCATGCGTATTGTTATTTTATTTTTCAACATGTGGCTCGATTTGATACTTTGCCCATCAGTCAATTCCCTTATGCCGTTTTAGGGGCAAGTCTTAAATCAGATAAACTTAAAGAATATAGAAAATGGCTGACCAAAGAAACGGTAGGTCTTACGTGTAGTAAATTAGTGAAAGTATTCACGGGTGAAAACCCATCAAAACTAAGCGGGTATGAAGATAGTGGTAAGTATATTTTAATGATGAATTCTTTGGGTGCACTGACTGGTGGTCTCACAGGTTATAAAGACGCTTTAAGAAACGATTTTAATCATGAGCGACTTCATATTATTTATGCTGAAGATAAAAAAATCCGCACAAAAGTGAAAGCCGAGTGGGATGCGCTTTTAAGCGATGAAAAAGAAACCTTTAAGAAAAATCATAAAAGTTATGATTTTAGAAATGAAGAAATTTTACTTAGGGAATACTTTTCTTACACGCGACAAGCAGAGCCTGCGAACTTATTTTAACCTTTTAATTTTGATACGTAGTCTTTTACACCCGCACTTAACGATGTCATATGCGGTGTGTAACCAACTGATCTAAGTTTTGAAATATCAGCTTGTGTTTTGTATTGATAAGCACTTCTAAATTCTTTTGGTGTTTCGATCCAATTTATTTTTTCTGGTTTCTCTAAAGTTGCAAATAGTGCTTTTGATAATTCAGAAAATGTTCCGGCAACGCCAGTGCCACAGTTGTAAATTCCATTTTGTGGTTTTGCGATCATTAGAAAATCAATGATATTAAGAATATCTTTTATATATATAAAATCTCGGGCTTGTTCGCCATCTTTGAACATGGGGTTGTGAGATTTAAAAAGTGTCATGGCTCCGGTGGATTGGATTTCATTATAACCATGCCAAATGGAGCTTGCCATGCGCGCTTTGTGATTTTCTCCGGTGCCGTAGACATTAAAAAATTTAAGGCCGTACCAATGTGGTGGTGTTTGAATTTGAGATAATGCAAAGAGATCAAATTCGTGTTTACTTTTACCATATAAATTTAATGGCTGAAGTTTCATGAGCTGTTTATGGTCATCGCTAAAACCTTCAGCACCTGAGCCATAAGTTGCGGCAGAGCTTGCATAGATCATCGGTATTTGTTTTTGTGTGCAATAATTCCAAATACTTTTTGTGTAATTGACGTTCCATTCTTTGAGCTCTTCAACATCAGAGGCTGCTGTATTTGTAATAGCTCCCATGTGAATGATCATTGAGATGTCTTTTAAATCATTAAGCTGGGATAGAAATATTTTTGAAGCTTCAATATGTTGTGATGTGCTCACCAGCGGTTTAGTATATTTACGTTCATTAAAATATTTAAACCGATCGACAAGAATAAGTGGGTTGTTCTCTTTTAGACCTAGGTGAAGGGCTATTTGGCTTCCGATAAATCCTGCCGCACCTGTTACAATAATCATTGATGTGAGTCTCCCAAAAGATGTTTTATAACTTTAAAATGCTTGGTTTTAACTATTTAATCAAGTGGTTAACGCTACCACTTTTTGTCACATTGATTAATAAATAACATCTTAAAACTGCCCTAAGTAGTTTAGAACACTTATAAATCGGGCACATATCTTGTATTCTTATAATCCCATGAAGATACTAATCGTTGATGATGATGAATTAATGAGGCTTACATTAAAAACCGTTTTCAAAGATGAGCAAATCTCATTTGCCACATCTTTTGAAGAAGCAAGTAACTTACTTAATAAAGAAGTATTTGCGGCAGCTTTTTTAGACATTCAGCTTAAAACTGGAACCACAGGGGATGGAATAGATCTCCTCAGGCGGATTCGTGAACGTGATCCGTATTTGCCTTGTGTGATGATATCAGGGCTAGATGATAAGCCCACAATCATGAAGTGTTTAGAAATTGGGGCAGTTGATTATGTGGTCAAAGGGGCTGTTTCTCCAGAAGCGTATAAATATGCACTTTACAAATCAGCAGCTTGGAGAAAAAATCTTTCCGAATCAAACACCGGGCGCCTTATCAAAGGGCTTACACCCCTTGGTGGAATCAATGAAATCAGAGGTCAATCTCGAGCAGTTACAGAGCTTAAAGAAGTCATTCGTAAGATTGGAAAGCTGCCAGGACCATTTCTTGTATTAGGAGCCACCGGAACGGGTAAAGAACTTGTTGCTCGTGCTTTGTGGTCTTGTTACGGAGACGCAAATCGCCCTTTTATCGCAGTCAATTGTGCAAGTCTTCCTGAGAATCTTGTTGAGAGTGAACTCTTTGGATACGAAAAAGGTGCTTTTACAGGTGCATTAAATACTAAAACTGGTCTTTTTGAAGCGGCCAATGGTGGAGATATTTTCTTAGATGAGATTGGTGATCTTTCAATAGATCTTCAGGCCAAGTTTTTAAGAGTGCTTCAAGAAAAAAAGGTGCGTCGATTAGGTAGTGATAAAGAACGCCCCATTGATGTGCGCATTATTGCTGCTACAAATGTGAATCTTATTGATGCTGTGAATGAAAATGAATTTAGAGAAGACTTATTTTATAGACTTAATGTTCATCAGCTAAGACTTCCCACCTTGAGCGAACGAACAGATGACATTCTTGACTTACTAAAATTCTTTTTAAGTGTGAATGATCTTTCAGATGTGAGTTTTGAAACAGGTGCAAAAGAGTTGCTTTTGAATTTTAACTGGCCGGGTAACATAAGGCAACTTCGTTCATTTGCTGAATATCTTCGCTCGCATTTGAACTCTCAAGAGACTGTAATTAAATCTGAAATGGTTCAAAATTGGCTTAGCTACAATCAAGTGCGAGGCAAAAAAACTGCAAGTACAATTGGCGGTTTTCAACCAATTGCTGACGTACAATCAGCACTCGTTGGTAAAAAAAGTCTAGATGTAGTTAGTCAAATCGATGGACTTTTACGCTCGTACGTTGAGGCGGCACTTCAAGCTACACAAAATAATCGTAGCCAAGCTGCAAAAATTTTAGGTGTTTCTCGTCAAAGACTTTCTAATTGGCTCAATGAATGGGGAATTATTTAAGTAAAATCATAACACTTACCATAAGATTAAACTTATCAGCTTATAATACTTAAATGAAAAACACACATATTTTGACTGTATGAAGGCCCTCGTGTAAGGTGCAGGTAAATCTGCTTTATGAGGAGGCACATTTTGTCAACTACTGTACTCACTGCTGTTGTTTTGTCACTTATTGCGATCTTTGGTGTTGGATTTTTTGTATTTAAAACTTTGACCTCTGAACTACAAAAAGTCAGAGAAACACTTACTGGTGAGACAAATCAAAATCGCACATCCCTCGAAGAGGCAATGACTCGCTCCCGTATGGAAACAAGGCAGACTTTGCAATTTGTAATCGATGATTTGCAAACTCGATTAGGTGGGCTTCAGAGTTCTACTGAAAATCGACTTGAGATTATTCGAACCGAAGTAGATAAAAAACTCTCCGAAACCATTACGAAAAATTTTGAAAGTTTTGGCGCCGTAAGTAAACGCCTTGAAGAACTTCAGGCGGTAACCAGTCAAGTAGTAAGTCTAAGCCAAGGTGTTCGTGATCTCACACGCATTTTAGAAAGCCCTAAACTTCGTGGCTCAATGGGCGAATTTCAACTCTCAGAAATGCTCAAACAGGTTTTACCTGAAGACGCATTTTTTGAACAATACGCTATTGAGGGAAAATCAAAAGAAACAGTAGATGCCGTTATAAAACTTAAAGAGGGTTATCTCTGTATTGATTCTAAATTTCCGTTAAACAATGCAAGGCTTTTACTTGAGGGAACATTAAATGAAGATGAATCAAAGGTAGCAAGAAAAGCATTCGCACAAGACGTAAAAGCCATGGTAGATAGTATTTCTGAGAAATATATTATTCCTGAAAAAACTCTAGATTTTGCATTCATGTTTATTCCGGCAGAGAGTGTTTTTTATGAACTCCTTAAAGATTCAGTTTTGCATCAGTATTGCCTAAAAAAGCATGTAATCCCTGTTTCACCTAATAGCTTTTATGCTTACCTGCAAGCTATTGCGGTAGGGTTTAGGGGTTTGAAAATTCAAGCAGAAGCAAAAAAGATTGAAGCAACACTTATAAGATTAAAAAATGATTTTCAAAAATTCCAAGTTGATTTTTCAAAAGTGGGAAAACATCTTAAAGATGCTCAAACCCAATATGACAACGTCGAAAATCGCGTTGAACGATTTGGTGTAATAATTGGAAGATTGGGTTTAGAGCAGTCCAAAGTAGACCCTGTTGTAGAGCCTCCACTTTTAGATGAAGGCCCTCAAGATCTAAACACTTAAAATCTTGCAGCTCTACAGGTCACTGCGAATCCTGAACGTCTAATGTGACCACTGCTTAAAAGAATGTCGTATTGCTCACTAAATGAGTTATTTGTTTTTATGCCCACTTCATCTTCAGGGCCGCCATGAGTTGCGCAGTATCCGTATGATTGTAAGATGCGCACTACACCTTGCATGTAAGCTGTTTCATTTAAAACGCGATTACCACTAAAAAGCCCGGGTTGTTCTGCTTGAATTTGGTCTATTGCTCTAATTACAACATGCTCTAACGTTGGAGTTGCATGTTCGGTGCAACAGCCCCATACGCCCTTTGGACCTTCGGGGCCACCACATTCAGGCATTGGAGGTGCGTTACAACTTGTGCCCGCTGGTGGGTTTCCTCCTCCTGGAGTAACAATTACTGGAGTATGATCTACGGGATCAGTGTAATCTGCTGGAACGGTTTGTGATCGAGCTGCAGTTTGTTGTTCATTTAATAAACGTATATAAAACCTATTATCAGTAAGCAAAGTGCGTACAACTTGATCTGATTTTTTATCATTAATTTTTCTCAAAAAACGACTACGATCTTGATTAGTAGGATCTGCCTTTAAAAAAGTTCGTGTAAAATTCTTCAAAATATCATCGGCAGCATACTTATCTTTAACTTCTTGTTTAAATTCCTTACTTTTTGCCAAGTTTTCACCGGCATCACGAATTCCTTTTAATCCATTTTTTTTAATGTTATTAGCTGTATCTTTTGATGACGAACTAGATGATTTCCAAAGAATGCCTTGGTTAAGCATTTCAGTCATAGCTTCTGGGTTTATCTTAATTTTACCGAGTCGTGAATACATGGTGTTAAAACCATCTTCGCCGGATCCTGTTTTTGAACAGGCTCCTCCAAAAGACATCAAACCAACAATTACTAATGCGGCAAAAGATTTTTTATTCTTACAAATTAATTTCATATTCACACTCCTGACGCCTTGGTTTTGCAAGGGTGAGGCCAACGGAAATCAGTTTTAGAGGGTCTCTAAAACACCAAGGAGTCTAATGAAATTCGCGGTATCAAAAAACTAGACAGCTGTAAGTTTTATGACAGGTGCAGGAATGTGAAACGTTGTGTGGAACGTTGCGGTCTCAATTAGTATTTCCAATTATCGCTAAAATCATCAGTGAGAGTCGTGGTGTTTACGCCACCTAAGGGCCTAAATTTATCGGGCCTGCGACCTTGAGGGAAAAAATCATTTAAAACAGGTAAATAACGTTTCCAAAAGGCGCGAATAATTCTTAGTGCCGGGCCGCCAGTAAATTCTGATGGAATGATAAAACCATCGCGGTTATTGCAATTAATGACACTAGCACCTGAGGCCAAAGCAAGAGCCTTTGCTTGTTCGAGATCTGCAACTTTAAGTGTGAGCATCGCAACACCTTCTCGCCCATTTGCAGCACGGGTTAGATCAGTGTCATTTGTTTTCTCTAATAGATCTAAAAAACGATCCCCTGCTTGAAGTCTTTTGCCATGGGTTTTTCCAAGTTCTGCCCATTGAATACCGGAATTTTGTTTTTCAAGTACTTGGCTCCATTTTGCTGATGCTGACTCAAAATCTTTAATGAGAATATGAATTCCTTCGATTCCAAAACATGTGTTGGGATGTTTTAACGGCAACATTTCTGAAGCTTGTTGCTGTAATACTTGTGGTGAATTCATGAGAACCCAAGTGTTAAGACCTAAAGTCGTATCAGGCACTGTGAAGCCATACCAAAGAGGAACATTTTTTTGAGTATCTTTTGCGCTTCTTAGCTTTTCTAAAGGGTAAACTGTTTTAAGTCTGTGATAATCACGGGCAATATTATCTGACTCAAGCCCAAGGCCGATAATGGCATCTCCTGATTTAAGATGCTCATTGAGTTGTTGTTGATCGCCAAGAGTTAATAGAGTTTGTTGGCTATCAAATATTTCAATTGATTCAGGACCAAAATAAATCGATTGGGCCCCTGGGTCTCTTGTTGAAGGTAGGGTGCTAAAACCTAGGGCTTTAAGTTTTTTAATCAATTGCAGGGAGTTTTTTGTTCCCCAAAATACAGATTCAAATTGCAGCATTTAATCTCCTCTAGAGTGCGTATGTCATGCCTAATTTAAATGTCGTGAAGCTTCCGGTTGTGAGATCAGTTCGCAACCACATTTGTTCTTGAAGCCGATACATTCCAAAAATTCCTGCTCTGAAAAACATGCCTGACCCACGATTTGTATCGTTTTGGCCGTTTACATTCACAACAGCACTATTATTAAGGTAACTAAAGCCAGCTGCGGGGCCAGCCATGATAGGTGTGTTTGGAATTCTAAAATCCCAGCGAGCAGCTATCGGAATTTCAAATGATGAGCGAGTCACACCCATTCCAGAGACGTTTTCATTTGATGTCACAAGTGTGATACCAGATTCTAGGCTCAAGCTTTCATCTAAATCAGGAATCAAATTATCCATCACGCGATAAGCGGCGAGTGCTTGAATTCCAAGTGCTGGGCTATACCAACCCACAAGGCCAGAAAAATCCCATGGTCCATATTCATCGGCCCATTTTGTATCAGCGTCTGTGAGGGCGGCGGATTCTGCGGTTGGGTAAGATTTTGATTTAGGGGCAGTTGCTTGTGCATTTGCCACATCGATTATGAACAAGGCTATAAAAAGACAAAGTCCGAGTTGTTTCATATTTTGTTCCTCCGAATTTAACCATACGAATTCAAACGTACTGATTCAAGTAAGTTTTTAAGTATTGCTACAAGCCCCTTGTCTTGGCATGATTATGAGATGAAACGTCACATAAAATTGGTGATAAGCGATTGTCATCTAGGCACGGGAGCCACACTTTCTGATGGGGGAGTGAATCCGCTTGAAGACTTTCGTAAAGACGATAAGTTTGTTGAGTTTCTTGAATTTTATACTTCAGGCGAATACCTTGGTAGCACTGTTGAGCTGATTATCAATGGTGATTTTTTTGATATGCTTCAGACTAGAACTACTTCGAGTACGCCCTATGAAATCATAGAAAATATTGCGGTGTATAAAATAAGGCGAATTCTAAAAGGACACCCCAAGGTAATTAATGCCATGAAGCAGTTTATCCAAAAAGGCTTCAAAATTAAAATGATCTGGGGAAATCACGACGCAGGTCTTTGGTGGCCAGGAGTCCAAGAAGAAATAAAAAATACGATTAGCCCTGAATTAGAGATTTTGTTTGTGCCTTATGAATTTGATGAAATTCGCATTGAGCATGGTCATCAATATGAAATCATCCATCACTTTGATGTAGATCGCATCTTTATTGAAGCTAAAGGCAGAAAAATTCTCAATTATCCTTTTGGAAGTTTTTTTGTCGGAGGGTTTTTAACTCCACTTAAAATCAAGCGCAATTACATTTCACAAGTGGTTCCGTTTAATAAATTTCTTCGCTGGGCATTTATTTTTGATTTTTGGTTCGCAGTGACTCACGGTTTTAGAGTGATGTGGTTTTTCTTTAAGATGCGTTTTATTTATCATCCACTCAGATTCGCAAGACTTTCAAAAACAATTAAGATCATGTTTGAAATTTTTAAGCGCCCCAACTTTGTCAATCTTGCACCTGAAATAATGCAAAAGCACAACGCTCAGGTTTTAATCATGGGGCATAATCATCAACCCACTCATCGTCATTATCATGATGGAAGACAATACATAAACACAGGTACATGGACAGACATCACAAGTTTTGACCCTGGAAGTTTAGGTCGTATGTCACGACCCACGTATGCTTACATTGAATACCCCGAAGGTGTAACGCCAGGGCAAGGTGTTATTCCAAAAGTTGCTTTACGTATTTGGCGTGGCAAACATCATGAGTGGGAAGAATTTGAGCTTTAAAGCTAGCGGGAAAACCTTGCTGGTCACTAGATGCCTCGCATTGATTTTCAATACATAGGTCTTGCATTACAGGTTCTTAATCAATTCAGGTTTTATGTCATTTTACTTTAAGAATTCTTTGACAATTTGTAGTTTATTTCATACCTTCGTTCACATGAAACAATCAGTATTCCTCAAAAAAAGTAATAAATCATATGGCGGAGAGCTTTTGAAAACCAGAAAAGGCAGATCTCAGCCCCGCCCCCTTGATACAAGAAATACAATGCATCTTGTTTTAAGATCATCTAAAGCCACAGGAGAATGGTCTTTTAAGAAAACCAAGAATGAGATTAAGATTCGTGAGATTGTTTCTAAATTCTCAACAAAATATGGAGTTAGAATTCTTTCCTTAGCTAATGTGGGCAACCACTTACACTTTCAAATAAAACTGAGTAACCGTTTTGCTTATAAGCCTTTTATAAGAGCTATAACCGCAGCCATTGCTATGGGTGTGACAGGCACAAGTCGTTGGAATAAATTGAAGAAAGAGGCTAAAGATCGTTTTTGGGATTACAGACCATTCACTAGAGTTGTTCAAAGTTTCAGAGCGTTTCTCAATCTTCGTGATTACATTCAAATCAATCAGCTAGAAGGGTTAGGTACAAGTAGAGTTGAAGCGCGATTTATTTTAGAGTCCAAATCCTTTCGAACGGCCTATGGTGATTCTTGCTAGATAGAAGATAGTATATCGGTGGTTCTTGTTAGATTGAATAATGTAAATTAAGGATGAACAAAACCACTAGGGCCTGTTGAATAAGTCAATTTTCCATTCTCAAATCAAAACGGCCGTTCAGCCACCATTGAAATTTCCAAAAAATTGAGGTTTTTCAACAGGCCCACTACACAAGAAGTGCTACGACTTCTTATTTGCTTTGATAGTGTGCTTTGAGTTTTTTATTGTCAATAATGGCTTGATTACTTGATCAAACATTTTGAATTATCATGACCAAATACTTTGGACTACCTTACGAGTCATGTGCCGAACCAAACGTGTTTCGAGATAAATCCTGGAATAATTTAAGTTCGATCATGGGAGCTGCAGTAATAGAAAATAGCTCATGCTTTTGAGTACTTTGCTCTAAGCCCTGAAGTAAACTCTCACCACTATTTTTTTGAAACCCAAAGCAGCCCCAAATCCACGGGCTGTTAGTTTTATCTGGCTTTTCAATAATACCTACGACTTGATGCTGAGTTTGTGGATGAGGTTTCGGCTGAGGGTGATGAAGAGTTGGATGCTGAGCTTTTTCAAAGCTACTTTGCTCATGCTCATGCTCATGCTCATGCTCATGCTCATGCTCATGCTCATGCTCATGCTCATGCTCATGCTCATGCTCATGCTCATGCTCATGCTCATGC
>JAWXAT010000067.1 GCA_034439615.1 Oligoflexia bacterium
GGGGCCATTCCCAACAATCTATTTGTCCTGCCTGAGTATCACAGTCGCGCCACTGGATTTTTTTCGTCCAATGGTGCGTCTGTTGTTCGTAATGGTGGAGGCGCGGGGAATTGAACCCCGGTCCAGAAGCCATCCATCGAAAGGCGACTACATGCTTAGTCGATTATTTTAGGATGACTCTCACGCGCCAATCGACAGGCTCATGAGTGTCCCCACCCGGCTGTGTTTAAACCAATCATCGCCATATGAAGAATGATTGATCGGTCCAGTTTAGTGGCGATGCCTTCCCAAAGACCTGGCTACCAAGGGTGCATCGTTAGCGGCATTAAGCTGCTAAAGCGTAATTTTCGTTGCCAATTACAAAGCGAAGGGTTTTTTACGAGGGCACTTCATCCCCGGCATGCTCCTCTGACTTCATCACCCCTGTCGAAGCCATGTCGCCCCCAACTGGTAACTGAAATTGTCAGAACCAAAGCAAACTTACTATACACTTTTCAGAATTGTTTGTTAATAAATTTCGTGGGGATAAACATACTCAGGAAGATTAAAGCGCATGCTCTTGCGATTACCAATCACGCAATACATGGGGTTTACAAAAATACAATTCTCTTCGGTGAGAAAAATACCTTCAAAACTTAACGGCAAAAATCTTCGATTAATAACAATATAGGCATTAGAAAAATCTACATCTTTTAACCCGATTAAACGCAAAGGTTGTAAATCAATAGAGCCATAAAATTTGAAATGCTGGAAAATAGTCATGTCTTCAAAATACTTGCCGTAAAAATAAACAGATTTTTTCTTAATATCAGGATCAAGCTTTATCATGTTCACGACATTTAAAACTTCTTTTGAACGTTTACCGGTTGTCTTAATCGGAATTGCGGCAAACACACAAAGCATAATGACTGAACTGTAAATAAATAATTTTGGCAAATCCACTTTGGCTTTATCAAAAACTTTATAAAGCGGCAAAGTCGCAACAATCGACAAGAACGGGTAAAACGGCAACAAGTAGTGCGGAAATTTAACACTAAAAAACGATAAAGGTACAATCACGCTTATTGCGATAAAAAATGAAAGCCATAAAACCGATTTTCCATACTCAGATAAACTTGAACTTTTATTAATCGTGAAAATAGAAATCAAAAAAGGAATAAAAGTCAGTGTAGATGTTTGAGTCACAACAATAAAATAAGCAAAATAATGATTAAGCTTAGTTGAGGCGAGATAACTCGCCTTCCATAAAAAGAACATCGTGTATGCACTTAAGCCATTAAAAGAAAAAATCGGTAAAAGTGGCAGAGCCAGAATGCACATTAATAATAAGAGTGCGTAATAAAAATGGCGCTCTTTAAGATAATCCCAATTACGTGTTAAAAAGGTCCAAAGTGTAACACCTAAGAAAAATCCAAAGATAATTGGCCCTTTAGTGAATACTCCAAGTGCAAAGAAAACTGCTGAACCATAAAAATATTTAGACTGCTTAAGCCCTTTAATAAAACAATAAAAAGTTGCCAGATAATATGTGACCAAAGGGACGTCGTGCATCAAAGCACCGTTCCATTTAGATGCACCAAAACAAATCACATGGGTGAAAAGCGTCATGAGACCAAAATTTCGATCTTTAATGGTCGTACCGATTTTATAAAGCAAGATATATGAAACAAATGAGCACAACATTGGGTACAAGCGTGCTGAAAAATCAGAGGGTCCCAAAATATTAAATGAAACCGCTGTTGCCCAATAGGTCAGCGGCATGTGATCAAAAATGTCTTTGATGTAATATTTAGAAATAAAAAAATGAAACCAATTGCCTGTTTCATAAATATTTTTGGCAACTGCGCTGTACCAAATGGTGTCGAGATTTCCACCGGGTTCCCACTTTTTCATAAAAACCATAACAAAAGCGCTTAAAATAGCCGCTTTGAGATAGGCATCCTGAAATATTGAGCGGACTTTTACCCGTAGATTTAACATAGTAGTTTATATTTAGATGGGGTTTTAAAGATTGTAAACTATAGAGTCTAGACAGACCCCTTCACCCCCCATATAGTAGTGGTTATGGAATCAACCGTTTCAATTTGGAAAAACTGCTTTTCTGAAGCACAAAACACACTTACCGAGTTTATAGGTCAGCCCAAGGTTTGGGAATCCTTAGAAAAACTCACACAAACCTTATTAAACACATTTGAAAATGAAGGCACCGTATTTAGCTGCGGAAACGGTGGCTCCCATTGCGACGCAATGCACCTTGCCGAAGAATTCACCGGTCGTTACCGAAAAGACCGAAAACCCATGGGCGCTTTAGCCCTCGGAGACCCGAGTCACGTCACTTGCGTAGGCAATGACTATGGTTTTGAGCATATTTTTGCACGTCAAATACAAGGCCTTGCTCGAAAGAATGACTGCCTACTTCTACTTTCAACAAGTGGTAATTCAAAAAATCAAATATTAGCTGTTGAGGCGGCAAAATCTAAAGGATTAAAAACAGTAGCCCTACTTGGCCGCGATGGTGGAAAACTTAAAAACTTAGTTGATCTAGCCATTGTGGTTCCGGCTCAGACAAGTGATCGCATACAAGAAATTCATATCAAAATAATTCATACTGTAATTGAAACCGTTGAGCGTAAATTATTCCCTGAGCTTTATAAATAATTTAAATTTGAATTATCGTACGCGAGTATTTTGATTAGGTGAAGGTTTATTCTCAATAGGCTTATCATTTTTTGCATAAAATCGAGCTAAAAAATCATTAACCTTCTTTATGAATTTACCGTATGCTTTTGATAAGCTGCTTTGGCCCGGAGCTTTTAATGCATGTTCTTCTAGTAATTCAAGACTATCTCTATGAGCCACCAATGATTCGGTCAACACTCTGACCTCTGAGCAATTTAAGGTGAGGTCTTTACACGTTGTTGTTTTTAATTGAGTCACGATAGAATTAATTATTGTTATTTCAGTTTCTATCAGCATCCGTAATTGTTCTGAAGTTTCTGCATGAACAGCATTTGTACTAAATAAAATAAATAATGTTAAAAACACTATCTTCATCAACCTATCTCTCACTCTTCAGAATTTTCAATGGGAGCACGCTGCCCCTTCACTTCAACAAATTCAATATTTTTTGGATTTTTAACTTCATCTTGATCAACGCTATCATTCACATGTGTACTAATAACAGGTTTTGGTTTTCCTACTTCTTTTGCATCGGCAGCTTCAGCCGCGTTTGATTTAGATTTCACAGCTTTACGTTTTTCAGCGCGCTTGATATCTGTCTGCTTTAAATCTTCTAATCGTTTATGTTCATCTGAATCATCACCCAAAGATTCAACTTTGCTATTCACAAAAGTCACATATTTGAGAACTTCAATATTGCGTTCATCACCCGTGTAATAGCGATAAGCCCATTTTTCTTTGCCATCAAAGCGTTCTGTGCGAACAGGAGAACCAACTTTTTCAAGTACTTCGTCTTTAGACATTCCCGGTTTAACACCAGTAAAGCGCTCAATAGGGGCCGATTGACAAGCAACCGAAGCCATAAGTGCAACAAAGCTAAGTGCAAAAATATAAGTAATAAGATTGTGCCGCATACCTAGTTATTAGTCGGCAGGAATGGTCTAGTTCTTAAGCTTAAAAAGGGCGCCATAAGTAGTTGATATTTATCATTTTTTTGTCCAAATTTAAATCACTTTTAAAATTTGCTCTGAGGCGTTGGTTTTGAACTAGGTGTTTGGGCTTTCTCAGGAGTTGTATACTGAGTTTCAATTTTTCTTTTAACACGACTTAATTGACCATCAAGGCCTTGCTCATTTTCTAAATCTTCTAAAGATTTCATCTTCACATGGCGATATTTTCGTTCGGCTTGATCGCCCTGTTCAGGATGTTCAAAACGGACATGTTCTTTTTCTGTTTTAAATTCTTTATAAATTCGTTTGAGATCATTGTTCTTTTTAATAATTTCTAATAACAATTCATCGCGCACTTTTGGATCACGGTTTTGATTTTTTTTAACAACCAACACCTGAATTTCTTCTTGGGCTGAATTGATTCGCGTAGCATAGCCCTTCAAATTGACTTCATGTCGGCCCCATTCGGCACCTTCAGCAGATAAAGAAAATAGAATGAAAAATAAAAAAACTTTCATACCCTTTATTAATTGTTGCGAATTCCAAATGATTTTAAATGGCAGATGTTTAAGTCTTCCCAACAATACAGTCGCCTTTACAGGATTCACATGATCCAAATGCAGCACTCCCTTTTTGATATTTGAAATTACCGCGTTAATGTCTAATCCAAATCTTTTATCACTAAGACAATCTGCTAATTGTTGACGCAGTTCAACTGTATCGACACCTGAAATTATAATGTCATACACAAGTGCACCCTGCCCTGTTGCGGGTAAACTTTGATTACCAAATTCTGCAATGTCTTTTAAATCAGGTTCGCTATCGGCCTGTAAAATATGAGTTACTGCTTGGGATCCATCTTCAACACTTTTTTCAACTTGAACTGTATCTGCCACAACTGGTGTGGCCTCAAACATATTAATCTCACCACATTGAGGGCAGGCCACCATTCCGAAGCCAGCTCCGTTTGGTAATGCGGAACCACACTTCAGACAGGTCGCCTGTTCATTCACGGCGAACCTGCTCCATGACATTTTTTATATTTTTTACCACTTCCGCACGGACACGGATCATTGCGACCAACTTTACCTTCATCACGAGTCACAGGTTTTGCCGGGCCCGCATCTTCACCGCGAGAAAAAGTCATACGCTGAGGTTTTGGTTGCGGCGCCATTTCTTTAATTTGCTCTTCTTTGGCAATTTGAATTTTCATCAAACGCTCAATAGTTTCAGTCTTGATTGAGTAATCCATTTGACTAAATAAACTAAACGCTTCTTTTTTGTATTCAATGAGAGGGTCTTTTTGACCATAGGCTCTAAGATTAATTCCCTCTTTAAGGTGATCCATATTGAGAAGATGTTCTTTCCAACGTGTATCGATGCTTTGAAGTAAAAGCATTTTTTGAACATCTTTAAACACGGGTCCAAGCTCAAGCTTTCGCGATTCATAGTGAGTATTCACACCATCTTTAACTGCTTTGGCTAATTTCTCATGGGTGAGATGCTCTGGATCAAGACCATTATCAAAACTTAGCTTCATGCCGAACTGCTGATTTAAAAATTCATTGAGACCGTCTAAGTTCCAATCACGGGGCTTTGCATCTTTACTCGCAAAATTGACAATGACCTCATCACCAAGTTCGCCCACCATTTCTTTAACCACATCATCAATACGATCGCCTTCAAGCACTTGGCGACGTAAGCCATAAATTGCTTCACGCTGAATATTCATAACATCATCGTATTCTAATAAATGTTTACGAATATCAAAGTTATGCCCCTCAACTTTTCGCTGAGCACCTTCAACCGCACGAGAAACCATTTTTGATTCAATGGCTTCATCTTCAGGAATATTGAGCATTCCCATAATTTTTTGAATACGCTCACCATTGAAAATTCTTAAAAGATTATCTTCAAGTGAGAGATAAAATCTTGTTGAACCTGGATCCCCTTGGCGACCCGATCGACCACGCAACTGATTATCTATACGACGACTTTCATGTCGCTCAGTGCCCACAATATGTAGACCACCAGCCGCGATAACCTCATCGTGTTCAACTTTGCATTGTGATTTAAAGCGCGCCATTACTAACGCAAAATTTTCGACATCATCACCGGCTTCAGCCCTTGCCATAAATTCTGGGTTTCCGCCCAAAACAATGTCAGTACCACGACCGGCCATGTTGGTGGCAATGGTGACAGCACCTTTACGACCCGCTTGGGCTACGATCTCAGCTTCTTTTTCGTGATGTTTAGCATTAAGAACCGTATGTCTTACACCCTGACGTTTCATCATCGATGACAAAAGTTCTGATTTTTCAATACTCACAGTACCCACAAGACACGGCTGGCCTTTTTCATAGCGCTCTTTTATGTCTTTGATACAAGCTTCGTATTTTGCGTTCTCAGTTTTATAAATAAGATCTTCAAGATCTTTTCGAATCATCGGTTGATTTGTCGGAATAACCACAACGTCAAGACTGTAGATTTTTTTAAACTCCGCGGCTTCTGTGTCGGCAGTTCCCGTCATCCCGGCTAGTTTATTATACATTCTAAAAAAGTTTTGAAATGTAACTGTTGCTAAAGTTTGATTTTCACTTGCAACCGTAACACCTTCTTTTGCTTCAACCGCTTGATGAAGACCATCGCTCCAACGTCGACCAGGCATTAATCGCCCAGTGAATTCATCAACGATAATGACTTCATCATCTTTAACCATGTATTCCACATCACGCTTATAAAGATAATGTGCTTTTAAACCCTGATAGACGTGATGAAGTAATTCGATATGTTGTGGATCATAAAGATTTTCAATATTAAGCAATCGTTCTACTTCGTGATTGCCATCTTCTGTTAAAGAAGCAGTTTTTGTTTTTTCTTCGATCTTAAAATGTACATCTGCTTTGAGTTTAGGAATAACTTGATTAACGAGGTAATATTTATCTGTGCTGTCTTCTGACGGACCTGAAATAATCAGTGGTGTTCGAGCCTCATCCACAAGAATAGAATCGACCTCATCCACAATTGCAAAATTATGTTCGCGCTGAACATAATTTGTTAAATCAAACTTCATATTATCTCGAAGATAATCAAAACCAAATTCGTTGTTTGTTCCGTAGGTGATGTCACTTCCGTAAGCCGCTTTTCTTTGAGCGTCTGTTAAATCATGAACAATGATGCCCACAGAAAGACCTAAAAATTTATACAGGCGCCCCATCCACTCAGCATCTCGCTTTGCGAGATAATCGTTAACAGTGACGACATGAACACCTTTGCCTGTTAGCGAATTTAAATAAGTAGGAAGTGTGGCAACAAGAGTTTTACCTTCACCGGTTTTCATTTCAGCAATATTGCCGCCATGAAGAACCATTCCGCCGATGAGTTGAACATCAAAATGGCGCATACCCAAAACGCGCCAGCTCGCCTCACGGCAAACTGCAAAGGCTTCAGGTAAAATCTGATCAAGAGTTTCGCCTTTTTGAAGTCGCTCTTTAAACTCAACAGTTTTAGCTTGAAGCTGACTATCGGTTAGAATCTTGATTGACGGTTCAAGTGCATTGATCTTTCGCACAATTGGTTGGTGAGATTTAATTACTCGCTCATTTTTTGTGCCAAAAACTGACTTTACGATATTTGTTAACAAAGTGGATTCTCCTTCAAAGATTGAATCAGTTTACTAAGATTATTTTGAAGAAGCAATCACTTGGCGCATGGCCTCATATATGACGATAGCCGCAGCATTTGAAAGATTAAGACTACGTATAGGCCCCCACTGAGGAATTCGTAGAGTTTGACCCTCGACTTCACGGAGCAACGCGTCGTTAAGACCTACGGTTTCTTTTCCAAAAACAAACCAATCCCCTTTTTCGTATTTCACATCAAAGAGTGTTCGACTGGCTTTTTTTGAGAAATAAAAAACCCGCTTGGGGTCATGAACATGTTTGAGCATTTCAGAATGATCTTTATGCTGAACGAGGTCGAGGTTTTCCCAATAATCAAGGCCCGCTCTTTTCACAGCTCGATCATCGATATCAAAACCAAGCTTGCCAATTAAATGTAGCCGACAAGCTGTACCCACACAGGTGCGTCCAATGCTTCCTGTATTATTAGGAATCTCGGGCTCAATGAGCGCTATATTAAAATTTGGATTTTCTAACTTCACTTAGGCAAGAAAGCGATAAACGTCGATGCCTAAATTTGTTAAAGCGAGTCTACGACCCTTGTCGACGATCAAACCTTTATTGAGAAGATCGCGATAGATATCGAGATTAATCGGAACAATGTCACGCCCTGAACTTGCACCCAACTTAAGAATATAACGTTTTTGTGAATCTGAGAGGTGCGTTGCAAGTGGAGGCTGTACTGTTAATATCTCACGATAATCGCCAGAGGGAATCAAAGTTGCTTCTTTAGGAAGTTTAAGTCTGTTTAATACATAAACAAAACTTGTTGTTGGTTTTTTACCACCATCAACTTGGATTTGTTTTTCCATTCTCATGTAGAGGCTTTTTTCTGGATTTGTAGGAGAATAACCTTCGAATTCATCTAGGAGTGCGATTACCTCTTTAAAATTAGTCAAAGTAAGAAGTTCCCCACGTACTGAACCTTCGCCTTCGACCATTGCAGGGTAACCAACGGGCAACCGATAAAGCTGGCCCTGACACGAAGCTGGCTTACAGTCTTTAACAACTGAAGAGAGCTTATTGTGGTGAACCATACCCTTCATCAATGAACCGTATACAAAGAGAGTATTCTTACTCATAAATCTCCTTACCTCACTTAAAAGAAAATAAAAGATAACCCTAAAACTACTAACAATGTTCCCATCACGCGGGACTCATTTTTTTCTAGCCACTCAAGCTTGAAGGAATTAAGCCCCTTAAGAGCCAAACCGCCAAGAATAACCATTCCAAGGGTGCTTAGTAGAGACATCGCGACACAGACTTGTAGGACTGCTGCAACTCCCATGGGGCCCAAGACTAAGAAAAACGGGGCCACCACTAAACACGGGCTCAATGCCAGCATCAAAATCAAAGATGAAGCTGCCATTCGTTCTGAAACTACATGGTGGGTGTGACGAAAACTCGAAAGAAAAAAACCACCACCAAAAGCGATCAAAATAAACCCTGGAACTATACCGTGAAGTGCTTCGAAACGCTGATCGATTTGATGACCTAAATAACCAACCAACAAACCTACGACAATTGTGGAAAGGGTATGTGCAAAAGCCCCTAATCCCAAGATCGTGAGTATCTTCTTAGTATTCCAACCTTGTTTTCTCCCAACGATTACAAATGGTAACCAATGATGGGGAACAAGCGCATGAATGAGAGAGATACTGACAACACCTGTCGCCAGCGTCGAAAAAGACACGGACATATAGAGGAGTTCATAGCAAATTATGACGCCTTACACAATAGTATTGTGCTAATGAGGGTCTTCAGATTTGAATTTATTTCACTTTCGCTTTTTCTTTTTAGCAGTTTTCTTTTTTGAACGACCGCCACCGCGACGCATTTTAGCTCGTGAAATATCACCCTGCTTATCGATGAAATAGAGAAAGCCATCTTCGCGCTTCACGCCAGCTTTAGCTACAACCTCAGCCTTGCCGCCGCCTTTTCCACCACGCGCCATTTTGACTCGTGAAACATTTCCTTTTTTGTCTAAATAATAGAGATAACCTTTTTGACGTTTAACACCGACTTTTTCGACTTTATTTGCCATATGTTCCCCCTTATTTCCTCTATTAGAAGTCAACTCTCAAGCGGGTTACAAGTAAATTATGGGTTCATTGTTGACGATCATCAAAAGGACAGGTGTAATTTTACCGCATGGACAACACTAATTTGGTTTTAACATTAATTGGCGCTTATCTGATTGGCAGTATTCCCTTTGGAGTCATTGTAAGCCGCTTCGTCAGTGGGCGTGATGTACGCGCACAAGGCAGTGGTAACATTGGAGCTACAAACGTAGCCCGCATGATGGGTAAAAAATGGGGTATTTTTGTACTTTTTCTCGATGGGCTCAAAGGTTTTTTGGTCGTGAAAGCAGTGGGCTGTTTTTTTACCGAAGATATTTTTTTACTTTCAAATCTAGCAGCCCTAGCGGCAATCGTTGGCCATTGTTTTCCCATTTATTTAAAATTTAAGGGTGGAAAAGGTGTCGCAACAGCACTTGGGGTTGTTACCGCACTCTCGCCATTAACACTTGGTGTATGTTTTATCGTGTTTGTCTTAGTCATAGGCATCAGCCGCACTGTAAGTTTAGCTAGCCTTGCAGCAGCATTAGCACTTCCCATAGTCGCTATGATTACCGAAAAAGATATTATGATTTTGGTTGCAGCGGCCATCACACTTTTGATTTGGTGGAAGCACAAAGAAAATATTAAAAGACTGGTTAATCGCCAAGAACCAAAGTTTTTTTAATTTTTTCTTGCTGGTTTAAGCTTCAAGACTTAAACCCATGAGAACATTAACGAGGATATAAAATATGAGCGACATGGGCAGTGGATACGTAGCATACATGGGACACCAATGGCTAACCATCGAAGGTGAAGTGATCACTATCGGAGTCATGGAAGAAGCCCTTGAAGAATTAGACACGATTATTAAAGTTGATCTGCCTCCTGAGAATGAATCTGTTGAGAAAGACGAAATTTGTGGCGAATTAGAAACAAAAGACGGTAGCCTTAATATATATGCACCAGTCGAGGGTACAGTTCTTGAAATCAATACTTCCGTCACAACAAACCCAGATCTCATTCATGAAGATCCTTACGGCGATGGCTGGATCATCAAAATCGAAGCTGCCAATCAAGACGATGTTAAAGAGCTCACCTCAGGTGCTAATTACGATAATTAGTTCACTTGTTTTATTTTTCGGTTTCGCCGAAGCATTTGCTCAAACAGTTCAAAAGATCGAACCACGACCCATCACTGATTTTGCATGCACAAAAGAATTTAGTAATAAATTAATTAAAGACCTACACGAATATTTAGTTAAACCCAACGCTGCAAATACACGAAGCATGAGTATTCGTATTTGCTCGGCTTCCCACGAGGGTGAAAACCCCTGCCCCTTTAATATAAATCAAGATCGAGTGGCAGAATTTGAAACTGCGGGTAATAAAAATCCATTAATCGTGCCTGTACTTGCCTGTGCAGTGAAAGTGGCCGATGGCGCCATTGCTGAAGAACTCAACGAACTTCAGGCAAAGTTGTTGGATAAACATATGCATAAATTTTTTGTGGCGTGGCAGACCATTCCCAAAGAAATAAAAAGTAAAGCACAGACCTTTGATGATTTTGCTTTAATTGCACCCGACTCACTTGATGATTATCGGAAAAAAATAAAAATTTATGAATCTCGCATTAAGCTTTTTGAAAATGTTCCTGTTAAACTTCGGCCAGAAGTTGCAAACGCACTTAATGAGATGAAGGAAATCGTTGCTAATGCTCGAGATGAGTTGCCCGAATCTCCAACGGGTGAAGTGCTATTTAAAGCTTCAAAATTTAGAGCTGTCTTCACAGATAAAATTATTCGCTTAAGTTCAGGTGATCCAAAAAAAGTGGCAATACTTGCCAATCAAGTTCTACAAAATGAGGGGCTTAGTTATAAAGTATATCTAAAAGGAACCAGTAATCATTGGAGTCTCTGCTCAACTTCGAGTGACAAAAATGATTGCCACATGGCTGATGTGGGCTTTAAAGCAAGCACTGATAGTTGCGGAAAATTCACCATTTTAGGTGCCCTGGCACAACTTCACGGGCTATGGATTTTATCTACATCTTCAAGTCAGTTTCGAGTCAATGCAAACAGTTATGTTTCACCGACAGCTGTGAAACTACAAAAATCTGAGAATGTGATTCGCTCTTGGAACATGCCAGAATTGTTTTATCCTGCGTACATTACCCCTGATTTAAAAACCATGTATTTTAAAACCATAATAAAATCTGACGTGGGGGGGAGACTAGCGGAGTTGCACTTACAAGTTCGTGATTATGCAGCTGTTCAATTTGTGGATCCAAGCGAATCGCTAAATAGTTTGATCCCCTTAACAGTTAAAACGGTTCAATCTATAAAAAGCCCCGAGGGTGTTAGCTACAATCTGCACCTACCAAAAAGCTGCAAATAAGATTTGAAAAAATTTTGTGGCGCCAAAAATGAGCTTTTTGTGACAAAACACGACGCTTTAACCCCTTCAAATCGTTGATAATTCACTGCTATATTTGGCACTCTTTGCATTTGATTAAATATCATGAAGGGCACTTTACTATTTCTAACTCTAGCTTTTGGATTACTTTCAGGCATTCCTGTATGGGCCACAAGTGCAACTTCTGCCCAATGCCATACTCAGCTCATATCACTTTTTAAAACTCAATATCGCGATCAATATATTTATAAATCTAAAGACTGTGACTCTAACTGTGGGCGATTTTTAAATTTTGTCGAATTACACAATCTTAATATCGATCAAACAAACGTGCTCATTATATCAAAACTTCCCCGCCGCTCTTCATTAATGACAAAACGCAATCCAGAGAATTGGCTCTCCCCCCACAACACGCGATCAATGAACACCCAGTGGAGCTTTCACTCCGTTATTGAATCCCAAGGTCATATTATTGACTTTGATTATAGCTCAAAACCAACTGTAGACCCCATAAACCAATACTTTCCTCATATGTTTTTGCCATATTGGAAATTCTTTTTAAATATGTCTGATAAAACTTTGTCTCATATTTATGTAAGAGAAATTCCGGGCGTTGTTTTTCGACAAAGATTTCAAGAGCAAGCAATTGAGGGCTTTCGGAACTGGGAAGAACTAGATAAATATCCGTTTGTAACAGTTGAAGACTATCTCAAAAGCAAAAACAAATTTTAAATATCGGCAGCTTCTTGGGGCTGGGGATTTTGTGCAGCCACAGGTGAGTCTGTGTTTTTCTCAGAAAACTCTGTTCCATCAAAGCGATAGATCTTACCCTGACCTTCCATCACCGTCTTGAGAGCCACAGGACGACCCCAGATGACAAAAAGACTCTTCATCGTTTCTGAAGTGTAATTGGGCTGTAGATCAACACCCTCATGTAGATGCACTAATAACAACTCACCACGATTTTCATAGTTTCCATCTACCACATGAATGATGGGTTGGCCCCAATTGGTAAGTTGAAATAAAAGTTTCTTTTTTATTTCTGGAAAATCACGGGTGTTAATTTCGTATTGACCCGTTCGACGATTAAACTGATAGACGAACATTTTATTTTCGACACAAAATTCTTCAGTCAAAAATGCATCAATAAAAGTTACGTCATTATAATTACGGCGTACTTCAAATATTTTTTCACGTCCTAGGCCCAAATCTTTATTCCAATTTTTTTTTGTAATGTAATCATCACATTCATCGTATTCTTTGCCAAATTTGCCTTTGTTCCAGCGATCTTCAATATGTTTATAAAGTTCTATGCCCAACTTGTACGGATTCAAGCGACCTTGTGACATGGCAACTGTTCCACTGTGGTGATCGGCGTAATCAACCACTTCGCTGTCTTTAAGCGCTTTTTGAGTCATGATTTTTGAATGCCAGTATGAAGCCCAGCCTTCGTTCATAATTTTTGTCATACCTTGAGGAGAATAATAATAAGCTTCATCTCGAATAATACTTAACACATCTTTTTGCCAAGGTTGAAGTGGCCCATAGTTCATCAAAAACAAAAGCACATCTTGTTCAGGTTTGGCTGGAAAATTTTGCTGTGCTTTTCTCTCAGTATTTATTTTTTCTTGTTGGCTCTTTACGAATTCATCAGGATTTATGTATGAATCCATGTAACTACGATCTGTTTTTAATAGCCGAACATGTTTTTCTGCCTCTGCAGGGTCACTCTCTTTATGTCGTTTTATAAAGGGGGAGTGGCGATCAATGAGATTTTCTAAAGAAAGACAACGATCAATAAATTCTTCAACAATATCATACCCAATGCGATCAATGTGGCGACGAATACGCGTTGAGTGATTCGCCATTGTATCCATCATTTTACGATTGGTATGATTGAACCATTGATTGTTTTTAAAAAAATCACAATGGCCGTATACGTGGGCCATAACAATTTTTTGGTCTACAAGTTCATTGGCCTCTAACAAATATGCGTAACAAGGATTATTATTGATAACCATTTCGTATATTTTTGATAACCCGTACGCATAGCTTTTTGAGAGTTTTTCATATTCCATACCAAAACGCCAGTGGGGGTAGCGCGTGGGAAACCCGCCATAGGCAGCAATTTCATTCATCTGATCATAATCAACCATCTCAAAAATGGTTTCATAGAAATCTAGACCGTAGTCACGGGCATGCTTTTCAATTTCTTCCTGAATTTTGGCATACTCTGGAGATAAATTCATTTACCCTTGCCTAAAAAATCTTTAATTGAATTATAAATTCCATCGCGACTTTCAATACGTGATGTGATGACTCGTTCGTCTTCTTTAAACTCACGCTCTAGATCTTTAATAAATTGACCGCTTCCGTACTTACTTTCCACTTGGCCATAACAAAATACGTTTGCAGCATTGAGCATTTTATCTTTGAGTAATTCCACACAAAACCTTGTGTCTTCTCCGCTCCAATTATCACCATCACTAAAGTGAAACGGGTAAATGTTCCACTCACTCACCGGATACTCTTCATCAATCATTTTCATAGCAAGTGAGTAGGCGGAACTAATAAGCGTCCCGCCACTTTCGCGTGTTCTAAAAAATGTCTCTTCATCTACTTCTTTTGCCGATGCATCGTGAATAATAAATCTGGTTTCAATTTCTTGGTATTGGGATTTAAGCCATGTATGAATCCAAAAAGTTTCTAAACGTACAATTTCTTTTTGTTCATCGCCCATGGAGCCTGAGACGTCCATCATGTAAATGATGACTGCATTACTTTGGGGTTTCTCAGCTAGTTTTGAACTTCGATACCGCATGTCTTTTCGCACGGGTACTATAATCGGATCATCCGGATTATACGTACCACTTGAGATCTGTCTTTTAAGTGCTTGCTTGTAGGTAGATTTAAAATGCCTCAAACTATCTGGCCCCACATTATGAAGACCTGTGTACTTTGTTTTTAATGAACTGATTTGACGTGAACCACGGGGCTGAATTTTTGGAAGCTGAAGTTCTTCACCTAAAATTTCAGCAAGCTCTTCAAAGGTTAACTCAACCTCTAAGAGATGCTCACCTTCAGCATTACCCGCTTTGCCAGCACCCTCTTCTTGATCACCACCAACCGTAGAACCCTGTTCACCCTCGCCTTGCCCCACACCACCTGAACTTTTTGGCCCGTATTGGAAGTGGGGTATTTCGATATGAGGAACAGGTATTGAAATAAAATCTTTTTCGCGCTTACCGATCATATCGGTTTGAGAAATATACTTTTTAAAATTACCGCGTATTTTTCCCTTAACGATATCTCGAAAGCGATTATGGTCTTGTTTAATATGAAGAATCATTCACATCCACCCGTTAGAGGTTATCCAACTTACTTACCTTTGACGTCTCCTCGTGCGAAGATGCTGGCTACATAGTTGAGAACATCGTTAGAGCAAATTTCGCAATAGCCATAGTCTTTGATCAAACGGCTCTTAACGATATCGATTTTCTCTTGGGTGTTTTTATCAACAACGCTTGTCACAAGACTAGCGAGCTTGATGCTGTCTTTTTGATCTTCAAAAAGTTTTAATTCTAATGCTTTATGAAGTCTTTCATTGGTTTTGTAATCAAACACTTTTCCGTCTACAGCAAGTGCTCCAATGTAGTTCATAATCTCACGTCTGAAATCATCTTTACGTGATTCAGGAATATCGATTTTATCTTCAATCGATCTCATGAGTCTTTCATCGGGTTCTTCATCTTGGCCTGTGTATTTATTTTTTACGCGTTCTTTTTGCGTATAGGCTTTAATGTTGTCGATGTAATTAGAGCAAAGTCTTGAAAGCGCATTCTCATCGGCACTGATCGCTCTTTGAACTTCACTCTTCACCATATCTTCGTACTCTTGTTTTACGACGGCTAAGAGTTCTTTATAAGATTTTTTCTTTTCATCACCGACGATCAAACTATGGTGCTTTAACCCACCTTCAAGTTCATTAAGAACCATAAATGGATTCACACAACCCATTTCACCATGTTTTGAGTTAACCAGTGCATTTGAGATTTTATCTTGAATGTACCGTGGTGAAATACCATCGAGGCCTTCACGAATTGCTTCTTTACGAAGTTCCTTCACATTGTCTTCGGTATAACCTGGCAATGATTTTCCATCGTAGAGTTTTAATTTTTGAAGTCTTGAAAGATTTGCCTTTTTGGGCATTTCAAGTCGGGTCAAGATTGCCCACATAGCAGCCGTTTCAATAGTGTGAGGCGCTATGTGTTTACCCTTAATTCTTTTTTCGTTAAAATCTTTTTTATAAATCTTAATTTCTTCTTTAAGCTTCGTGATGTAGGGAACGTCAATTTTTACAGTACGATCTCTAAGCGCTTCCATAAATTCGTTATTTTGAAGTCTTCTATACTCAGGTTCGTTTGTGTGACCCAAAATAACTTCATCGATATCGGTTTGTGCGAATTTTTTTGGTTTAATCTTATGCTCTTGTGATGCACCCAAGAGATCATACAAAAATGAAACGTCGAGTTTTAGTACTTCGATAAATTCAATGATGCCGCGATTAGCGATATTAAATTCACCATCAAAATTAAATGCTATTGGGTCAGAATCAGAACCATATTCAGCAATGCGACGATAGTTAATATCACCCGTTAACTCAGTTGAGTCTTGGTTTTTTTCATCTTTTGGTTGAAACGTTCCAATGCCCACTCTGTCAGCTTCGCTCAGCGTCAGCCTTTTAACTTCGATATGATTAAGCGCACGATTTACATCACCGCTGTATTTTGACATCAAACCTTTAAAGATAAATCTACAGGCAGGGCACAAATCACCAGATGATTTGATTTTATATTTTGATTTTCCACCACGATTAAGTTCATCAACAATTTTATCTCTGATCTCAAGGGGAACCAGATGCAAAGGCTCTTCATGCATGGGGCAAGGAAACTCTGTGATTCCCTTTCCTAGTAAGCCATGTTTTTCAGCGCCCGTGTCAGTCCATGTAAATGTGTAAAGTGAACCTTCTTCTGTTTTTGAATACATCTCAATGCCATGTTTTAGAAGTCTTGCGATTGTAGATTTAGAACTTCCTACAGGACCATGAAGAAGGATGACCCTTCTTTCGGTTCCATACCCTTCAGCTGCTGAACGAAATGCATTCACTAATTTCATAAGCGGAATATCAAGACCGTAAACAGCATCTTTGCCATTATTTCTCTCGTCATCAAAAAATTTGTAGTGCGTGATTTTCTTTTTAAACTCTGTGTACTCAGAAGACCCGTATGCGACGATCATGTCGTACATACGTTGAAACGCTGTGCGTGTGATCTCGGGATGTTCTTTTACGATATTTATATAATCTGCAAACGAACCTTTCCAGTTAAGGTCTTTGAATT
Source organism: Oligoflexia bacterium (assembly GCA_034439615.1). Lineage (NCBI taxonomy): Bacteria > Pseudomonadati > Bdellovibrionota > Oligoflexia > Oligoflexia bacterium. The sequence goes on from JAWXAT010000067.1 coordinate 17,181, forward strand.
TTTCAGTTGCTGCAAATTGGCTAATTAGCCCATGAATATCAACGCTGGATCTTGTCATCGTAATGTCTCCCTGAGAGGCCATGTGACAGGAATGCCTCTCTATGATTAATTATCCGACTATAGAGAGATTTTATCAATCTTGTTTGCGAGACTCTGGAACAGAAAAACTTTGAAAACCCTCAGGGACTTGCAGCACCATTAAACGCTCTGCATTAGACACAGTCTTTTGCCAATTGGTGTAATAAAATTTTAAAGCAACGTGACGCTGCGGCAGTTCTAATATAACTTTTGTGGCTCGACCCGCCAAAAGTCCAGTTGTAGCGCGTTTTTCCCAACGAACAATATATTGAGCCCCACCAACTGAGCCCGCACATTCTGAAGTAAAACCTGCTTCTGTCTTACATTGAGCATTTTTAATACTTTGTTCATTCAAAAGTGAAATCAAAGTCGACGCATCAATTGATAACGGAAAAACTGGATCTAATGCGTGGGGGTTTGGTTTACCTGAGTAATATTTTTTATCGCGATATAATACATATTCAATTTTTTGATCATTCAAAAGTACAGAGGCCAAAGGTAAATCAAGAGTTGTAGTGACATCAAGCCGCACAGTTTTACCACTGAGAACGTATATATCAGATTTTAATTTATAAGATTTTCCATTGCGCTCAACAAACAAGTTAGCCGAATACATTTGAGATACATTATTTAATTGAGGTGTGGCATCGTCTGTTGGCTTTTGTGTCGTCGCACATGCAGAAATAAAAACAAAAAGTATGACGAGGCTTTTACGGAGTAGGCTGCGTTGAAGCGGGCTCTCGTCCAGTGGATGGAGGCGCTTGAACAGCGATATCGATGTTAGCAATCTTTTGCTTAATCTTGACGATGGTTTTCTCATCATTTTCAAGTGTAAGCGCACGAATATACATTTGGCGAGCTTTATCACGAACACTGTATCGCAAATAAACATCACCTAAGTGCTCAGCAATTATTGATTCGTCTGGCTTTAATTTATAAGCGCTTTCTAATACCACGATAGATTCTTTAAAATGACCTTTTCTAAATAGAATCCAACCCAATGAGTCAGTAATATAAGCGTCATTTGGTTTTAGTTTTAGAGCTTTACGCACTAACGCTTCTGCTTCATCTAAACTTTGATTCATTTCAGCTAATGTATAACCCAAATAATTAAGGGCTTGCACATGATCTGGATTAATTTCCAAGGTCTTTCTAACAGAAAGTACTCCTGCATCACGTTGGCCAGCTTTATCTTGCATGCTGCCTAAGTAAAAATAGAGTTGGTCATCTTTTGGAAATTTCTTAACAGCGCCTGTCAAAACCTCAACAGCTTTTAGATGTTGTTTTTTATCATCTAAGAGTGATGCATAAAAACTATAAAACTGAGGTACATCAGGTTTTTTTAGAATAGCGTCTGACATTGTCGAAATAGCTTTTGTATAGTTGTCTTGAAGTTTATGTAAATAGGCCGCGTGAACAGCTGCTTCAGAATAAAGTGTACTTGAGGGCTTAATCGTTTCAAATTGTTCTATTGCTTCTGGATACGCCTTAATCTCTTCATACACAGCAGCTAGGTAGAATCTAATTTTTTCAGAATCAGGAGCTAATGATAAAATTTGTTTTAGCTTAGTAATTGCTGAGTCATATTTTTTCTGTTCAATTAAAATTAAAGCCATCTTAACTTTTATATTTAAATTATCACTCTCTTGCGCTTCGACAATTACGAATTGCTTATAAGCTTCTTCGTATTCATCCATTTCCATGTATAGCTTGCCCAGTGCATTTGCGACTTTAAGTGAAGGGCCATGCTTTTCTTGGTAACTGCGATAGAGTTTCACAGCTTTTTCATTTGCCGCGTTTTGTTCATAGAGATAACCCAATGCCATCACACTTTCTAAAAACTCAGGTCTTTCTTCTATCGAACGCTTAAATGCCTCTTCTGCTTCTTTGTTGTTCTTGCGATCAAGTTCAACACGCCCCATGTAGTAGTAGGCTAAGTGTGCTTGCTTTTTAGTTTTTGCAACTTTTTTAAAGTGATCAATACTTTCTTCAAATTTTTTATCTTCAGCTAGTAATGCGCCAATGTATAAAGAAGCCTCTGTGTTTTCAGGGTCAGATGATAAAACAAAACGGTATTGCTCAAGTGCTTTTCCATAGAGTTTTGTTGAACTGTAAAGCCCACCCAAAAGAAGTCTGGCATCAACATAATTTGGGTCAAGATCAACAGCCGATTCAGCTTGATCAACCGCTTGCACGAGTTGGCCTTTTTTCACCAATTCAGCAGCTAGTTTTAGTCTTATGTGTGGACTGGTTGGATCATAAACAAGGACAAGTTTGTATTCATCAATGGCACGGCCCACTTCGCCTTCAAGCGCATATGCTTCTGCGAGGGTAAAGTGATAATCTGCTTGCGTACGCATGAAAACCGGGTCAATAACTGTACCGTCAGCATTTGTTTGTGGAGCTGTTTTGAGATCTGGCTTTGCAGGCTTTGCTGCTTTGACGAGTTGGGCATCTGGCGAATTATTTTTTTGTACTCGCGTTGTTGAACAAGCTGTCAGTGATAAAACACTTACAGAGATTAGGACTGAAAAAAACGTCGGCGCCCGACCCATGGAATTCCCTCTTCATTGAAACGGAAGTGCTTAAGAGGCTGGTGCTCTTCCCGGACTTCAAATCCGGTGTCAGGTTCAAACCTGTGGTGGGTTCGATTCCCATTCGCTTCCGCCAGTTTTTCTGGTCAATAAAGTGATCGGCCGATGCGTTTAAAATCTTGACGATAATTTGTACGGAATTTGAGAAATTACGAGAATGATGTCTAGTAGACGAAGAACTAGCTTTGTTTTTAATGTGGAGGCATTGCAGGGGATCTTATGCGAAAAGCAATGATGCGTCGACGTATGTGGGGACGGTATTATCTTCCTCTAACGCTTCTTTTTAGTTTGGGATGTGGATTCATAAATTATAATGTTAATGGCACAATCCGACCCGTGCTACTTGCGCTCGATACTAATAATCGCCGAATTTTGATTTGGAATTCTATTCCGACTATTAACAACCAACCCGCCGATCTAGTTATTGGTCAACCGGACTTTGTTACAACACTGACAAGCTCAAGTCAGCAGGTCCTAGGCTATCCCCTCGGACTCTATGTTGATGCAAATCGTATGTACGTCTCTGACTACTCAAATAATAGGATCTTGATTTGGAACGTAATTCCAACTTCTAGCTTTGTCCCCGCTAATGTTGTATTGGGCCAAAATGATTTCTCATCAGTAACGGCTAATACGGGACTGGCAAATCCGACAGCCCAAACTCTCGCTGCACCAGTAGGTCTTGCTGCGAAAAATGGTAAATTATATGTTGCTGACGAAAATAACAAACGTGTTTTGGTCTGGAATACCCTTCCAAATTCTAATTTTCAGGCAGCAGATGTAGTGGTCGGTCAAACGAGCATGAGTGGCTCAGCGCCAAATGGAGCCGGTGTTCCAGCTGGCCTTCGAAATCCAATAGGCCTTTATAGCGACGGAATAAAACTCTTCATTGCAGATCGCACAAATAATCGCGTACTGATTTGGAATCAGATACCATCGACCAACGGAACCCAAGCCGACATTGTTTTGGGACAAACTGATTTTAATACGGTGACTCCGAATACAGGAGGTCGATCAGCAGGTACCATGAACCTTCCATCGAGTGTTTTTTATGATGGAACCCATCTTTACGTTACCGAAATAAACAATAATCGCATTCTCATATGGAATTCTCTGCCTACGGCCAATGGGCAACCAGCAGATGTGGTACTTGGTCAAGTTAGCTTTACCGTAGGTGCGTCTAATCAAGGTTTATCCGCGCCCACCTCGCAGACATTGGCAAGTTCTTATGGTGTGTGGACCAATTATGGTCAGCCAGGTGTGTCGCGCCCTGCGGGTTATTAAATTTGAGTCAAAGGCAGATCCGGTAGACGAAGAACTAGCTCTGTTTTTAATAACGCTTTCAACCGAAGAGAACAATGTCTGTTGTTCATTCGGGCCTCCGAATCAAGTGGAGGCATTCCATTTAGGTATGAGCCATCAGATTGATATTTAGGCTGATTTTCTTGGATAGCTATAAGTGGATTCTAAAGGTAGTTAAGGAAGAGGGTTTGAAATAGAGCTGTTGATCCGTGCAGTGTGAAATGATTTAAGGTTAGCGCGAATATATGCGCATGAATATTTAAGTACGAATATGATGAGCGAAAATATTTTTTAATTTTAATA
>JAWXAT010000068.1 GCA_034439615.1 Oligoflexia bacterium
ACCAACACCAACACCAACACCAACACCAACACCAACTCCAACACCAACACCAACACCAACACCAACACCAACACCAACACCAACACCAACACCAGGGCCTTCGCTAATGAACTTTGGCATGGTTACAAATCAAACTCGTTGTGTGATTTGTCACTTAAGTGTTTATGGTGATATAGCATCGACAGATAGCTCACCATTTAGTTTACATGAAAACTCAAAAGGAACGATTTTTGGTAATGTCTTGGCAAACCAAATAATTACGCGCCAAACATATAATAGCTTTACGGGAATGTTTTCAAATAACGTAACTGATCCAACGCATAATCTACTTGAAAGAATTGACGGCAATAACAATACAACTGTTAGCGTAGCTGTTGATCAAACACAAAGCAGAAATTTTAGTATCAAAGATGGCCTAAATAATGGCCCAACACCACTTGCATTCACAGAATTTAAAGCCAGCAAAATTAAAAATTCGGTTAAAGGAAAAATCTGGCAAGGTTCTACTCTACGCATTCACAAAGACGTTGTAGGAAATGTGATTTTAGATGGTCGAGCACAAGCACTTAAAGTTGAAGGCGAAGTCTTTATCGACGGAGATCTTATCATCCACGGAAGTTTCACAGGTATCGGTACAATTTATGTTAGCGGAAGTATCTTCATACCTGATGACATCACAGTGGTAAACAACGCCAGTCTCTTTGCTAGCTTTCGTCAAGATGTCTCAAAAGCAGATGCAAAAGCACTTCAGTCAATTAATAACGGTGATAATGCATTACGATTAGCATCTGGTGAAAACATCATCATCGGTGACCCCGGTGTTATGCCCGCAGGTATCAACTTTAGAACTGTACAATTACCACCTGATACTCGCCTTCGAAATTATATCGTTAATCGTGACAATAATAATTACGCGTACGATAGTTACTACAGTCACACACGCATTCAAAGTATTACGAGTCAAACCAGCACACTTGATACCAATGGACAATGGTTCGCTGTTAATCGAACACGCATGGAAGGTACAAAAAACTTCCTGGATGCAATGGAATCAATGGGTTTTGCTTCAACAGCTGAGCGCTCAAAAGTATTTCAGATGGATCCCAATTACCTAGCTCGCTTAAAACCAGAATATGAATTACCCACTCAAGTTTGTGGAACAGGCAAAAACTTCCGCGTAGGTTTTGGCTCAGTGGCTCGAATCGATGCCGCCTTGTACGCACAAAAATCAATCGGTGGCGTAATTACAAGTGGTGGTAACATTTTAATTAATGGTGGAATTATAACTCGCAATTTAAGTCTTCTCGGTGGAACAGGCTCTGATTAAGAAAGCATACTCAACACCACTCCCCATGAAGGCACAAGGCGCGTTCCACAACTCTTTGAAATTCAAAAAAATTGTTCTGAAATTGTTTCTGGAAGCACTGGAGAATTCAGACTACCGGCTAATACGATTAATCCGTATAACGAAACTCGAGTAGATCAAAGTGTTATCACTTATGATTATCGCTTGAGAAATAATGGCTCAGGGTTTGATATCATGAGAAGTCCTGATTATCTCAAGCCCTAAGTTAAGAAATTTCAACAACAATATCTTTTGAACCATCGGGCACACATTGACATGAAAGCCTTGAACCAACGGTGTATCCGCTAGCCATATCAAGTTGTTCTTGTTCTTCTGGTGTAATGGGTGTGCATGATTCTAGACCTGATTTAACAATAACATGACATGTAGAGCAGGCAATATTTCCACCACAAACATGCTCTAAATCGACTCCGTTACCTAACGCAATTTCAAGAATGCTCCCAGGCAAACCGGTTTCACTATAGGGAACTTTTGCCGGATCAACATCAATGATGACATTACTTGGCTTGAAAGTGAGTTTGTAGTTTTTTGTTGGAGTCGTCATTGTTCGTCCATTCGTTAGTTAATAGAGTCATTATGTTTTCTGTTCTGCACGATAAGCTGAAGTTTGAATCACCGCAAGAAATTTTAGGTCTTTTGCCTAATTTTTTAACAAAATTTTAAAGGTAATATAATTTTGAAAATTACGTCTAAAAGTTACTCACTCCTCTCTAAACATAGTTTCAACTAACTCTCCAACTCTTCGATTCAATGTGAGAAAATAGAAAAAGATACAAAAGCTGTGGGGGCAATTCTAATGAAGTTTTTAGTTATATTTTTCAGTCTATCTACAATTATATCTTGCACCCAAAATAACCTACCACTTGAAGAAGCAATTAAATCTTCAACCTTTAAACAATCACCGCCTGCAACAAGCCCTACGCCCCCGCCTGCTGGTACAACTTCAAATGGTGTTGGCTTGAGACTGCATCCTGATAATCCACGATTTTTTCAAGATATCGCAACGGGCGAAGCCGTATTAGCCGCCTCATTTTTTAACATCGTACCGTCTGACTTATCTCATGATTACAATAGCGATTTAGCGCTGATTAAAAGCCACACATCACGTTATGCCCGCATTTGGCATCTTCTTCCCTGGGCTGGGACAAATGCAATTTGGCCATGGGCACGAAGTTCAGTGGGTGGAGCACCCATGGGTGGAAATAAAATCGATTTCAATAAATGGGATACTCAGTATTGGACGCGCATGACTGATGCACTTAAAAAAGCAACTGATGCAAAAATCGTTTCAGAAATCATGCTTTTTGAACGTTGTGGAATGTCACCTGCAGCATTCACCCGCTGGGAGAGTAATGCCTGGGCCTCAGATAATAATATCAACGGTCTTGAAACACCCATTGCAACAGCTGACGGAACTCCAGAATTTTATCAATATAAAACACGTCCAAAACTGCGCGAACAACAAGAACGCTACATCATGAAAATGATCGATGAAACAATTAAGTATAATGTCATTTACGAAATTGAGAATGAACACTGGGAAAATAATGATCCTGATTTTGGAGATCATTATGCTCAATTTGTTAAAAATTATATGCGCAATAAATACCCAACTATGCAAAGACTTGTTTCACACAGCAGTCTTGATGACGATCTTGAATTATTTTACAATATCCCTTCAGTTGATATTGTGAACGTACACTTCGGCAAAGAACCCGAGAGACGCCCAGAGTTACTCAACGAATATGTCACCAGCCACTGGGGTTCAAACAAACCTGTCAACGTTGATGAATTCGCGAATGATCTTGCTGACCCAGAAATTCTGCGAAAAATGAGTTGGCTTATTGTTTCTGGTGGTGGCCATTTTCATATTGAAGACACACTTCCATCATCAAAGCCCTGGGAAACCGTCGATAACATCAATCAGTTTTTAGCATTAAGTCGTTGGGATTTTGTTCACTCTGGCCCTAACAATGCAGTTTCACCGTCAGGCTTTTGTATGATTCAAGAGGGAAAAGAATATATGTGTTATTACCCATCAGGTGGGGCCAAAACTTTTGAACTTCCAGCAGGTTCTTACAAAAAAACTTGGTGGGACCCCATCAATGGCGGATTTGTTGGTACTGTCAACTTCCAACACTCCTCTGGGGTCCATAACCTGAGCTCACCCAATACAAAAGATTGGGTCTTACATATCACCAAAAATTAAAGCGGATCTGCCGTTTCTGCTACAAATACAGCTCCTAATAAAAGATATTTGAGTGCATGTGCAGGAGTTATAAGTGCGATTTTATCGGCACCTGTGTGAATGGTACTATTGTAATTACTAAATGAAGATTCAAAAGGAAAAGATGCTGAATATCCTTGTTGAGTCCATGAAGCGTGATCGCTGCAAGCATACCCACACTTTGTGTCGCCAATTAAATGTGCGGGAATTTGTAGATACTTTTCAGTAATCTTTTTAAGAAATGTCGTCAAATTTACGTCAACATAATCATTCACAAAATAAATACTCTGTGTATCTTGGGGTGATTTATATCCAGTCATGTCAAACTGCATAACAGCTCTTAAAGCGATATTTTGCTTTTTAAACTGAGCGGCAATGATTTGTGAACCATGAAGGCCATATTCTTCTGCTGCATAATAGGCAAAATAGATATCGCGTTTAAAACGAACCTTTGTATCTAAGATGGCATTGTAAATTTCCATGACTGTCATACTTCCTGAACCATCATCATCGGCACCGGGCTTATTGTTTTGAAATGTATCCATGTGGCCACCGATGAGAATCCCGGGCAAAGTAGAATCTGTTCCTGGAACTTTAACTAAAACAGATGGCTGTAAAAACCAACCTCCAGTAGAAATGGATGTCACTGTGATTTCAGAGCGCCCGTGAGCTAAGGCTAATTTTTTAGTTACATCTACGAGCCACTGCGAAGCTTTAACTCCAAGATCTCCCCGTGAACTACGATCCGGAAATCCAGAAAATGTGGTTAATGCGCCAATGAATCGTTCAAGATTAATTGAAGTCATCAATTGTTTAGCTGTATGTGGGTTACTCGGTTCAAATTTATCGAATTGCGAAGTATTTAAGGGTCTTCTTCCAACCCATTCTAATGCTTCTCGAGCTGAAATACCGTGGGTCTCCATCTGAACTTGAATATCTTGGAATCCACCGCATATTGCTTTTGCATGATGCATTTGTTGAGAAAGTGTTTCAACTTCAAAGGGTACTAACTTTACAAGCACATATCCGTTAAATTCATCGATGGCTTTATTAGACTTATTAAAATTTGTTCCTAAGAATTTCATATTCTCTTTTGGAATTGCGAAATAACGTGCATCGCTGCTGACGGCATAACCTGCGTCGTTAGAAATAAAAACACTCGCTATGACCAAGAGAAGACTGCTGAGTAATCGAATCATAATTCCCCCTCAAATGTTAAAATCGCAAATACGGCTTACTAGATCTTTCTCTTCACACTTACCTATGTCAAATACAAAACCGCTATGGGTATCTCTATGACACACATAGCGGCCTCTCAAAAATATACTAAGATTACTTCAATTTTTTCTCAGCGCGACTGAGTTCACTCTCTAAACTACCTACAGCTTTAGCTAAATTAACTTTTGTAGCTTCCCAGTCACCACCCTGAGTGTTTCGCTTTTCAAGATCAGTTAACATTGAGCTTAGATCGCTTCTTTTTTGATCAATCTGAATTAAATCAACTTTGCGATCACCACTTCTTTGATTTGCACGACTCTTCAATTGACCAATACGATAATCAAGGGAGCTCACACGCTTTTGCATGTTTGCAGAAAAATCTTTTTCAATATGTCCTGAGCCCTTTGAAATGGCACCCATTTCATTTCCAGGCGTTATACCCGTGTTTATGTTTGGAGCAGCATCGGTATTTGCGTTTGCACCGGCTGCAGCGGTATCACGCTTAACATCGGTGGTATTGGTGGTATTGCTGAAACCAGTTGCACCAGGTTGAGTTGTTGTATCTGTAACGGTTACTCCAGGCTGAGTTGTTGTACTTGTATCTGTTGTAGCCGTAGTGGTGGTATCGGTTGCATCAGTACGAACTTGTTTGTCAGTATCGCGATTACGCGTACATCCAACGCAAAGTGTAAGCACCAGTGCTGCATTTAGTAATAGTATAGGTTTCATATAAATCTCCTTATTAGTTTAAGACATTACAAATTTCCCATATCCACATTGCAAAGGAGTTGCCAAAAAGCATTTCGAATATCTCGCATCTACTTATTATTATTAGACTATTTGTCACATAATAGAGTTATTGTGACCCAAGCTTTACGGGCACTAAAAACGTTGCAGGGCATTATGAATCTTGACTTCAAATCTAAATAGCACCATATTCGTCCTGTTTAGGAGAACACATGTTAAGAATGAGTAAACTCACAGATTACGGCATTGTGCTACTCACGCATTTTGCAAAAAACCCTAATGGCACATCTCTCACCGCTCGAGAGCTTTCTGAAAAGTCAGGAGTCCCATTACCTACTGTAGGAAAACTTTTAAAAACACTTTGCCGTGGTGAAATATTAGAATCACAACGTGGTATCAACGGCGGGTACACACTCACCCACCCTCCAGTAACAATCACAGTAGCGAGCATTATAAATTTACTTGAAGGCCCAGTGGCACTCACTGATTGTACGAGCACAACTAAGCATGGTGATTGTGAAATTGAAAATCACTGCCCCGTTAAAGGAAGTTGGAAAAAAATTAATTCTGTCGTACTTAAAGCACTCGAAGGCCTTACACTCGCTGATATGACTTCTTCTCATCAAAAGACAACTAGTCAAAGTGCTCCTCAGGAGATAAATCAATGAAACCAAGTACCCCTCAAGCCATCAAAGATCTTACTGACCGTGAATACCAATATGGTTTTGTTACTGATATCGAACAAGAATCCATTGCTAAAGGTTTAAGTGAAGATGTTGTTAAACTTATTTCTGCAAAGAAAAATGAACCCGAATTCATGCTTGAGTGGCGCTTAAAAGCCTATCGCCATTGGCTCACCCTGACCGAACCCAAATGGCAACACGTTCACTACCCGGCAATTAATTATCAAGACGTCATTTATTATTCAGCTCCAAAGAAAAAAGAAACTCTCAAAAGTCTTGACGAAGTTGACCCTGAACTTCGTACCATGTTTGACAAACTTGGAATTTCACTTGATGAACAAAAACGACTTTCAGGTGTAGCTGTCGATGCCGTTGTTGATAGCGTTTCTGTCGCGACCACATTTAAAGCAAAGCTTGGTGAATTGGGTATTATTTTCTGTTCTTTTTCAGAAGCAGTTCATAATCATCCAGAACTTATTAAAAAATATCTCGGCACTATTGTTCCCTATACAGATAACTATTTTGCAGCACTAAACTCTGCGGTTTTTAGTGATGGCTCTTTTTGTTACATTCCTAAAGGCGTTCGAAGCCCAATGGAACTCTCAACATATTTTAGAATCAACGCAGCTGACACAGGCCAATTTGAAAGAACACTCATTGTTGCCGAAGAAGGTAGTCACGTGAGTTACCTTGAAGGTTGCACAGCCCCTCGCCGTGATAAAAATCAATTACACGCAGCAGTTGTTGAGCTAGTTGCCATGGATAATGCCCAGATTAAATACGCAACAGTTCAAAATTGGTACCCAGGGGATAAAGAAGGTAAAGGTGGAATTTATAATTTTGTTACCAAGCGCGGAAAATGCAAAGGTACAAATTCAAAAATTTCATGGACCCAAGTAGAAACGGGCTCTGCTATTACCTGGAAATATCCAAGCGTAATATTACAAGGTGATAATTCTATTGGTGAGTTCTACTCAGTGGCCCTTACCAATAATCACCAACAAGCAGATACAGGTACGAAGATGATTCATCTTGGGAAAAATACTAAGAGCACCATCATTTCAAAAGGAATCTCTGCCGGAAAAGGACAAAACACCTATCGTGGCCTTGTTCAAATCGGCAAGAATGCCACAGGATCAAGAAATTACTCTCAATGTGATTCACTATTATTAGGTGATAAATGTGGGGCTCACACATTTCCATATATCGAAGTTAAAAACACTTCGTCACAAGTTGAGCATGAAGCATCGACCTCAAAAATTGGTGAGGATCAGATTTTCTATTGTAAACAACGCGGATTATCTGAAGAAGACGCTGTAAACATGATTGTAAATGGTTTTTGTAAAGATGTTTTTAAGAAGTTGCCCATGGAGTTCGCTGTTGAAGCACAAAAACTCTTGGGAGTCAGTTTGGAGGGTTCCGTTGGTTAATTCACTTTTATCAATTAAAGATTTGCATGCAAAAGTTCCAGGCAAAGACATTCTCAAAGGGCTCAATTTAGAAGTTAAGCCTGGCGAAGTTCACGCCATCATGGGCCCCAATGGTTCCGGAAAAAGTACACTTGCTGGTGTTTTAGCAGGCCGTGAAGTTTTTGAAATCACCAAAGGCGACATTTTATATCAAGGCAAAACACTACTTGATCTTTCACCTGAAGAGCGCGCCCGTGAAGGAGTTTTTCTTGCGTTTCAATATCCCATTGAGATTCCAGGTGTGGGGAATACATATTTTCTTAAAGCGGCACTTAATGCCGTACGTAAACACAAAGGACTCCCAGAACTTGATGCTATTGAATTTTTAAAACTCGCCAAAGAAAAAATGAATCTTGTTCAAATTGATAAAAAACTTATGGAACGTGCCGTGAATCAAGGTTTTTCTGGCGGTGAGAAAAAACGTAATGAGATTTTTCAAATGGCAATCTTAGAAC
>JAWXAT010000069.1 GCA_034439615.1 Oligoflexia bacterium
AATTGTTTGGCTGAATTTAAATAACTAACCACACCAAGGCTGGTAATTAACAAAAGTGCTGAGGCAATTATTGCCTCAGCCATGCCGAGGCCTTTTTGAGAAAATAGAGGATGTTTATTCATTACCCTTAATGGTAGGGGAATCATTCAATTGCGGTCAAGGTACTTTATTGATAGATACCTCAACGTATGAACAAGTTTAAACTTCTTAAAACTGATGGCCAAGCCAGAAGAGGTGAGCTCACTACACAGCACAGCGTCGTGCAGACACCTGTGTTTATGCCTGTGGGCACCAAGGGCACTGTGAAGGCAATGCTGACTTCAGAACTTGAAGACATCGGTTTTGAAATCATTTTGGGTAATACCTATCATCTCAATCTCAGGCCCGGTGAAAAACTTGTAAAAGATCTCGGCGGTCTTCATAAATTTATGAATTGGAACAAAGCGATTCTTACAGACAGCGGTGGCTTTCAAGTTTTTAGTCTCGCAAAATTGAGAAAACTCACAGAAGAGGGCGTTAAGTTTCAAAGTCATTATGATGGCTCGCCTTGTTTTTTATCTCCTGAAGTGAGTATGCAAATCCAAATGGATTTAGGCAGTGATATTATCATGGCATTTGATGAGTGTACTCCGTTTCCTGCAACTCGTGAACAAGCTCTTGAAAGTATGGAACTCTCTATGCGCTGGGCTGAGCGTTCAAGAAACGCCATGACACTTAAGAGCAGTTTGTTTTTTGGAATCGTTCAAGGTGGAATGCATCTTGATTTGCGCGCTCAAAGTGTTGAGGCGCTAAAAAAACTAAATTGTGACGGAATAGCTATTGGGGGGTTAAGTGTTGGTGAGCCAATTAATATTATGCATGAGATGGCAAATCTTGTAACTCCATTATTACCGCATGATAAACCTCGATATCTTATGGGTGTGGGCACACCACTTGATCTACTTATCGGAATCAACGCAGGGGTTGATATGTTTGATTGTGTGATTCCGACACGTAATGCTCGCAATGGAGCACTTTTTACAAGCCAAGGAACCATCAGCATTAAACAAGCACAGTACACAAAAGATGAATTGCCATTAGACCCCGAGTGTACTTGTTCGACTTGTCGACATTACTCACGGGCCTATTTGCGACATTTGTTTATAAATAACGAAATTCTTGCGAGCCGACTTCACACTTATCATAATTTATATTTCTACCATTCTCTGATTAAACAAGCGCGCAAAGCGATCGAAGACGGGCAATGGAAGTTGTTCTTTGACAATTATCTACGACGCTACGCGACAACCCTTGATTAATTAAAGAAGAAGTGGGAGTTTCAAAGCCTTGGAGGTAATCCCATTATGTTTTCATCAGTAGCATTAGCCCAAGCTGCGGGCGCTGGAGCGGCTCAGCCTAGTATTTTTGAAATGTTGTTTCCGTTTGCAGCCATGATGTTTATTTTTTACTTTTTGTACGCACGCCCTCAAGCTAGACGTCAAAAAGAACAACAAAAATTATTAGAAGCCCTTAAGCGTGGAGATCAAGTTGTTACCACCGCTGGAATTTTTGGAACCATCACTGGCGTCACAGATAAATATATAACCTTAGAAATTGCCGAAAACGTTCGCATTAAAGTTTTACGTACACATATAGCTGGAACCATCAAAGAGGGAAATCCATGAGAGGCATCACCGGTAGAGTCGTCGTCATCACACTAGTTTTACTTTTGGCGATCATGTTTTTTGTTCCAAATATTGCCAATATTTCTTGGTGGCCAACTAAAGATAAAATTAAGTACGGCCTTGATATTCAAGGTGGACTCTATTTAGTTATGGGCGTTGATGTTCCAGCGGTCTTACGTGAAAGTACTGATCGTTTGGCAGATACAATCTTATCTGTTGCTAAAGAAAAAAATGTACCCATTGAATCTGCTGCTCGAAAAAAAGATAACCCAGATAATCTTGATATTGAAGTGAGATTGCCCGCCGGTAGCTCTGATAAACCAATTCGTGATTTGTTAACCACTCAATATGGTCCAAATCTTTTGGTAAATGGCGACGCTCCAGTTTTGAGCATTCGTTATAGTGATATCTATATTACAGAACTTAGAAAAAGAACCATTGATCAAAGTATTGAGACTATTCGAAACAGAATCGATGAGTTTGGTGTGAGTGAGCCCAGTATTACAGCCCAAGGTGATAATAGAATTCTTGTGCAACTTCCAGGAATTCAAGATGCCACACGGGCAAAAGAATTAATTAATCGTACTGCGCGTTTAGAATTTCGAATGGTGCAAGATGGAATGTCTGCTCAGCAATTAACTGCTTTGGTGGCTGACGCTGAAAAGGCCGGTAGTTATGATATAAAGTCAGTGAAGTATAGCGAGTATATCAAAAAGCTAAATGAATCTGTTAAAGGTAAAATTCCTCCTGGAACAATCATTCTTTTTGGAAAAAACGAAAATGCGACAAATCTTGAAACAGGAAAAGTTCCTTATTTGCTTAAAGATGAAGTTCCACTTGCAGGGAATAGTTTAAAAGATGCGTATGTGGCGATTAATCAAGAATACAATGAACCTTACGTGTCTTTGAATTTTAATGCTGATGGAGCTGCCAAGTTTGCACAGCTCACTGGTGAGAATATTAATAAAAATCTAGCTATCGTTTTAGATAACGTTGTTTATTCTGCTCCAAATATTCGACAAAAAATATCAGGAGGTAGTGCTCAAATCACCTTAGGCGGTGGTAAAAACTATCAAAGCCAAATGGATGATGCAAAAGGTATTAGTATGGCGCTTCGTGCGGGTGCATTGCCCGCAAGTCTTGAGCAACTTGAAGAGCGAACTGTTGGGCCAACATTAGGACTTGATAGTATCAATCGCGGTAAACGCGCTAGCTACATCGGTGCGATACTCGTTATTTTATTTATGCTTATTTATTACCGTGGTGCAGGCATCATAGCCGACGTTGCACTTTGCATTAACGTCTTTTTAATTTTAGCAGTGTTAACAGCACTCAACGCAACGCTCACATTGCCAGGTATTGCGGCTATTGCTCTCACCATTGGTATCGCTGTTGATGCCAACGTTATTATCTTTGAGCGTATACGTGAAGAATTAAGAAATGGGGCGAGTTATAAAACCGCCATTGATCTTGGTTATGACAAAGCTTTTTGGGCAATTTTTGATTCTAATTTATGTTCAGCAATGACAAGTATGATTTTGATGCATTATGGAACAGGCCCAGTACGGGGTTTTGCCGTCACCTTGGTAATCGGAATTTTCACCTCAATGTTCTCCGCTGTTTTTGTAACGCGTACATTGATTGACATCTTAGTCGATAAAGTCGGCTTAAAGAAATTAAGCGTTTAAGGGAGCAATGATGAAAAACACAAAATCACATTCAGCACAAACAGAGCACCAGCCAACTCCCAAAGAAGAGCTGATTAATTTTAATTTCGTAAAATACATTGGCATTTGGGGAATGATCAGCGGTGGCTTAACTGTAGCTTCCTTGATTTTGATATTTACCAAAGGTTTTAATTACGGAATCGATTTCGCAGGCGGTACAGAAGTTCAAGTGCGATACGCGCAAACAATTAAGCCTGAAGAAGTTCGTAAATTTACTGAAGATCAGGGTTTTAAGAACGCCGTAGTTCAACAATTTGGTTCAGGCGATAGTAATGAATATTTGATTCGCCTTGAAGCAAAGCCTGGTTCTACTGAAAAAGAAACCAACGAAAATCTTCAAGTTTCAGTTAATAAGATTCAAAATTCTATCAAAGCCCAATGGCCTACTGCTGAAATCAGACGTATCGACACGGTTGGGCCTCAAGTGGGTAATCAGCTTAAGCGTAATGGTGTTTTGGCTATGTTTTATTCACTATTATGTATTTTAATTTATATCGGCCTTCGATTTGATTACAAATTTGCTCCTGGGGCCGTTATTTGTCTGTTTCATGATAGTGTTGTGACATTAGGTATTTTGTCACTCTTAGGAAAAGAAATTAACGTTCAAATCTTAGCAGCAGTGTTAACTATTATTGGTTACTCACTTAACGATACAATTGTAGTATTTGACCGTATTCGAGAAAACCTACTTCGCTATAAAGGAAAACCCATCGCAGAAATCATTAACACAAGTATTAATGAAACCATGGGGCGTACAATTTTAACAAGTTTGACTGTCTTCTTGGCGACCTTGTCATTGTATTTATTTGCAGGTGGAGTTATCGAGGAATTTGCTTTTGCGATGCTCATTGGTTTAGTGCTTGGCATTTATTCTTCAATTTACATCGCAAGCCCTTTAATTATCTTAGTTGATAAGCTCACTAAAGGGACTGTCACAGCACCGGCTCAAACAAGAAAACCTGCTAAAGCCTAAATTAAATCAGAGTGGGGGAGATCATGGATGTCATAAAATGGGCCCCGAGGCTTAAAGCCTCATCGGGTACGCATCAACTGACTTCATCTCCCATGCCCATGCCACCACTTATGTGGAAGTGGTTAATCGCTCGTGGTTTTGAAACAAAAGATCAAATTCAAGAATTTCTAACGCCAAGTCTTTCAGACATTAAAAATCCTTTCACACTTACAGATATGAACCTCGCAGTGGATCGTTTGCTTTTAGCTTATCAAACACAAGAAACGATTTGTGTTTACGGTGACTATGATCTTGATGGCAGTACTGGAATTTCATTAATAGTCGCAGGCCTCAAAGGTCTTGGTTTTAAGAACGTAAGTTTTTATCAGCCTTCTCGATTTTTAGAGGGTTACGGGATACATAAAGAGGCCCTTGATATCATCGCAAAGCGTGGGGATAAAATCGTTATCAGTGTTGATTGTGGTATCACAGCCATCGAAGAGGCTAAACATGCAGGTCTGCTTGGGCTTGAATTAATTATCACAGATCATCATCTTCCTAGGCAAAGTGATAGTGGAGTTTTGCTTCCTGAATGTTTAGCCGTTATTAATCCAAATCGTGGAAATTGCACAAGCTCACTTACTTATTTATCAGGTGTCGGTGTTGGGTTTTATCTTTTGATGGCAATCAAGAGTCGGCTGCCGAATTCAAAATTTGATCTTAAATCGTTATTAGATTTATTTGCCATCGGCACAATCAGCGATATGGTTCCGCTTAAAAAAGAGAATCGTGTACTTGTAAAACATGGATTAAAAAATCTTTCGTGTACACAGCGACCAGGCTTACAAGCGCTTTTGCAAAAACTTGGTCTCATTGATCGTGAGCTTGATAGTACTGATGTTGCTTTCTCGATCGCTCCAAAGCTTAATGCTCTTAGCCGGCTTGAATTAGATATTAGACCCTTAGATGTTTTGATGTGCGAAAATTTAACTCAAGCCCAAGTCATGGCTGAAAAAGTTGTTGATCTCAATACCCAACGAAAACATCTGCAAACAGAATTAGAAGATCGTATAACTGCACAATTAAATGAAGAATTAAATCAACCCGTCATTGTGCTTTCAGCAAACGGTCACGCTGGGGTTGTTGGTCTTGTTGCCACAAAAGTTTCTCAACTCACAGGAAAACCAGCATTCATAACGGCTTGGCATAACGGGGAGGGTATTGGGAGTGCACGCGGTACTGAGGTAGATTGTTTGCCTGAGGGTCTTTCAAAAGCGAGTGAGTTTCTAGAAAGATTTGGGGGCCACGCGCAGGCAGCAGGGTTTTCATTACAGCCTGAAAATTTTGAGGGCTTTAAAGCAGCACTTATTGCTCATTATAGTCGGCGTGATTTAAAAGAAATATCAATTGAGCAAATCTATGATGTTGAAACAGAGCTTAATGAAATTAACGAAAATTTTATGAATTGGCTCAAACATGCTGGCCCCTTTGGGGTCGATAACCCACCTCCTGTTTTTAAAATAAAAGCCGTTCATGTGACAGGTGTGAAATGGCTAAAAGAACAACATCTTAAGCTTACACTCTCTGATTTAAGTACAAGAACTGAGGCTTTGGCGTTTTTTGCCAAAGGTAAGTACACTGTTGAAACAGGTGAAAAGGTTGATCTTTTTGTTGAGCCTTCTTGGAACTATTGGCAGGGCCAAAAGCGCCTCCAGTTGCTCATTCGTGGATTAAAACCGATCTCCCATTAAGATTTGGCTGCTAAAAAACTAGGCTTGTAGCTGGTAAAGTTTTTATGCTAGGTTGGGGCACCTTAAAAGGAGGCCTCAATGGCAAAAATTTCTTTAGATGTTGAAGAGCTTAAAAAAAACCTTAAAGCTACTGCCCAAACAGCAAAGGCACAATTTAGGGACATGGCTAAAAAAGCACAAAAAGATTTTTCACAAAAAGAAGTGCTTAAAAAAATTGATCAAGTTGTAGATATTGTAAAATCTCAAGAGTTTTTTAAGAACCCTCGTGTTGTAGAGATTAGTCAAAAAATCATGAATCTCTCTGAGCAGCTTGAAAAAACTGTTACAAAAAATGCAGCGAATCTTTCTAAAAATGCAAATCTTATCGTAGAGCAAGTTAGAGAATCAGTTGGAAAAGGTAAGAAGAAAAAAACTGCAAAAACATCAGGCGCAAAAAAACCGCAACCAAAGAAAAAATAAAGTTTTATAAGCCGAAGTTGTAACTTAAGAAGTAGTTGGTTTTATGTCAGATTTAAAAGAGCCCACTCAAACGCATATAGTTTTACTTTCGGGTGGGCTTGATTCGGTTGTCAATCTTCACTGTGCCCATCTTGTGGGCAAAGTTCTTCGTACAATTACATTCAATTATGGTCAGCGATCAGTTCGCCAAGAAATAAAAGCTGCTAGTTTTTTTAGTCAAAAAATTAAAGTGCAACATGAAGTAATTGATATTCCTTGGCTCGCAAAACTTACTAATACTGCACTTGTGAATAATAAAGAAGAGCTACCTCATTTAAAAAATTTAGATGACATGAACGAGGGCAATGCAAGTGCGAAGGCTGTTTGGGTGCCTAATCGTAACGGTGTATTTCTAAATATTGCCGCGACGTTTGCTGAATCACTGGGTGCTGATTTTGTAGTACCTGGTTTTAATAAAGAAGAAGCAGCAACGTTTTTGGATAATTCTCAAAGTTTTATTGAGGCAACAAATAAAGCATTTTTACTTAGCACTATGTCACATGTTCGAGTGAAGTGTTTTACCACTGATTTAGATAAGACGGGGATGATCAAAAAAGCAGTAGAGTTAGGTGTAGATTTAGAAAGTGTGTGGAGTTGTTATCGAGATGTTAAAGCGCCTTGTGGGCAGTGTGAAAGTTGTCAGCGTACACTTCGTGCACGAAAAGCAGTTGGCGTATAATAAACTTAATAACTGTGATGTATAATTTGGTATTTAAATTGATATTTAATCGGAGATAATTTGAAGTACAAATTTTTGGATAAGCAAATTGATTATAATGGCACACAACTTCAAAGTCGTTTTGCATATATGAATCATGAAATTTTAGGTGATTCTATTATAGCTTTTGTAGGTGCTTGCGATATTCCATTTGAACACATGGTAGATGGGGAAGACGTTTTGGCAAAGTCTCCTATCTGTGGTTCAAAAATGCTCCACTTTATTATTGAAGAATTTAGTCAAAGTTTAGAATTAGCTGTCACAAGACAACGCCTATTTGCATCAATTGCACGAGATGAAATTGAAAAGCTAAATAGTGAAAAAAAACTAACTCGTGATGGCGATGATTTGTTTCTCAACGATAAAAAAATTTCTATCAGTATTGCCACCGTTTCACCAGTGTCAGCAGTGATTCATTTTGCAATGAATATTTCAAACGCAGGGACACCCGTAAAAACGTTATCCCTTGAAGATCTTGGTTTAAATACCCAGACTGTTGCAGATGTTATTGGTGCTCGATTTATTGATGAAATACGCACAATAAAAGAGGCATGTTGTAAGGTAAATTGGGTGAAATAAATTGGTTAAATAATCGCTCAATGAGATTACAAGTGTTCATAACTACTACAAAATCACTGAAATTGAGTAAAACATCCACTTCATTCTAATTCTGTAAGTACTCGAAAATACTAGTAAAACGCCGCTCACCCGCTTGTGAGGAATTTAAGCCATCTGGTATGGCCCTTGCTGTTTAAAGATGTAAGGGAAGGGTGCGGTAAGGGATGAAAACCCCCAGTGTTTTCAAATTTAATACGTCATATGCGTATCGTAAAGCATCAGCTTTTGGGCTTGTACTGGGATTAGTGTTTCTCACAAGTTGTGCTGGGAATTTATTTTTACCCTTTAACAAGTTTGCAAGAACACCACAGCCTACTTTAGGTACTCAGCCACCTGTGAACCCGCCTGCACAAAAAGATTTTTTAGAACAAACTTTTGCAGGTTATCAGGGTTGGTTTACAACCCAGGGTTTAAGTTTTAATAATAATTGGACACATTGGGCAGGTTCGAGTTCTCCATCACCTACAAATATCACCTTTGAGCTATACCCGGATGTTAGTGAGTACTCAATATCTGACACCACACTCACTCAACTTGGTAATCTTGGTAACGGACTACAATCAAGATTGTTCGCCTCTGATCGTGACGGTGTCGTTGATGTGCATTTTCGTTGGATGTATGAATACGGCGTAGATGGTGTTGCACTGCAAAGATTTGTTTCTGAGCTATCTAATGCTACTTATCGAGAATTAAGAAATCGCATGGCCTTAAAAGTTAAAGCTCATGCTGAGAAATGGGCTAGGTCATTTTACTTGGAATATGATATTTCAGGTTCAAATGAATCAACGCTCTTAAGTGATATTCAAAATGATTGGACCACCTTAGAACCACAACTTATAAATTCTTCGCGCTATGCTAGACGAAACGGTAAACCCGTAATCGCACTTTGGGGATTTGGCTTTACCGATCGCCCGGGCACTACATCACAAGCGCAACAACTCATAACGTGGTTTCGTGGGAAGGGTTTTTACGTCATTGGGGGTGTGCCTTATCAGTGGCGTAGTGAAAATGGTTCATCAAAACCAGGTTGGCTTGCGACTTATTTATCTTATGACATGATTCAACCTTGGGCCGTGGGTTCTTATTCATCGGTCGCCAGTTTGCAAAATACTCATCTAGCAATTCAATTATCTGACAAACAGCTTTGTGATCAGCATGGGCGCCAATATCAACGGGTTATATTTCCAGGTTTTGCTTGGTCAAATTGGAATGGTGGAACCCCAAATATGATTCCAAGAAACGGCGGCGATTTCATGTGGAAACAAGCATTTTTTGCTAAACAATTAGGTGTAACTGCTTTTATTGCTATGTTTGATGAATACGATGAGGCAACGGCAATTGCGAAAGCAGCAGAAAACGCATCCATGCGTCCTGCTGCCCAGAATTTCCTTACTCTGGACGCTGATGGTTTTAGTTTATCATCTGATTTTTATTTACGTCTCACTCGCGAAGCTACAAAAATGCTTAATGGTGATCAAACCTATAGTTCTACTGTTCCAATTACACATCGGTAGATTTTTTCTAGCGTCTTTTTGCCGGTGGTTTCCTTTTTGTGGTACTTCTATTTATAGCGGGTGGTGTTTTTTTAGTTGTTCTCCCTGATCTTAAAGATCTTCGGCGGCTTTTATACTTAAGAAATGGATAGTCAGCTTTCATTTCATCAAGAGCTACAATTCCATAAGGTTTTGGGAGATTTCCAAAATTACTAAAACGATTTCCTAACTCATTTTTAAGTCTTTCATCAGTTGTATAGCTGCAAAGTCCTGCGCTGATTATAGGATGTGCTTTAGAATTACGTGCTAATACAATGGCTGCGTTTTCAAGTTCTGCTTTTTTCCGGCGATAACACATTTCATCAAATTCTTGGTTAAACTCAGTCCAACTTACAGCCAGTGTATGATTGGTGAGTGCATCTCGGCGAGATCTGAAACCTGAATTAACGGGTGCTGTTTCAGGTTTTCCATCAATTGGAACTCTGACTTCAAAATGAAGGTGTGGGCCACTTGATCTTCCAGTACTTCCTATGATGCCAATGACTTCACCTTTTTTAATTTGAATTGGCTTAGTAAAAAACTTCCAAGTGTTTCTTGTAACGCGACCATTAAATATTTTGTAAGATTTTAAATGGCGGTATGCCGTATAAATAAATTTTCCAGTGTTTGGAATAGGATGTTGTAGATAAATAGTGTTTCCACCTGAACCAAACCAACCTGCTGCGTAAACGAAACCATCCATCGGGGCTATAATTGATTTATCTTTTAATTCGCGAGCACTGATGTCTGTGCCTTCATGGAATCCATATCTTCTGGCACCTCCCGGGTAATGAACCCCACCACTGGCTTGATTTCTTCTTAAATATTCTTCAACGCTTGATTCTGTTTTTGGCATCGCGGTTAGTAATACTTTTGGTAGATAAAATTTTTGATAAGTATTCTCTAATCTTGGACCTGGGAAGTAGGGGAATAAAGTTTCATTAATTTTGACATTTCTCAATGGAATATCGATTTGAATATTACGTGGAATCATGACTCCCCGAATAACATGAGGGGGGAGTTCTTTACGCTCAATTTCATCATCGTCAGATTCTTCTAATTCTTCAAACTCATCATCAAAAATCTCAGTCATAGGCTTAATAGGAGAATTTGGATTTAAGGGTATATAGGTTTGTGGAGCTCCCGAGGTGCCTGAGTTTGTACTCGTTGAAGCATCGGTTGGTTTTTTATTAGTAGTATTATCTTCAGTGACGGCAGGTTTTGTAAGTTGGGGTAAATCACCAGGTATTATAACCGGAGTAATGATACCGTTGTCTCTTGCTATGTCTACTTTTAGTGTAGAGTCCTTCAAGGGCATCTGTTTCATTCCTATAACGATGAGCTGATTGTCAATTTCAAGAAGCATGAAAAAAGCTTCATGACCATTGCGAAGCTTTCCGACTAAACGTTTTTTGATGATTTTCATTTCTTTAAGCGCATGAAGTGTTAACCCGTTAAGTACGTTTACAATTTCATGTTTTCCGCTAGCACTGAAAGTAACTGTTCCAGTTAGTTTTTCATCTTTTACAAAGTTCTTAAAGTGATTAAATGAATTACAGATATTTGTTCTTGGAATAGACATATCTATTATAGTGCTACCTTTATAAGCGGGCATGGGGTTTTCAATTTTCCCGGGTTCTAATAATGGTAAGAGCTGTTCTTTATTAGCTTTTGGCTTAACCCCCTTTAAAAAGATTAAGGCATGACCTTCTACAACTATGTCATTATCTATGCATTTAACTTCGGTGGGTTTTTTATCAGCGTGTGCGATCATCCCAGTACTTAGAGTACTGATGATCAATATACTATAGATACATTTAAGCCACATCTGCATAAGAACATTCCATATACAAACTTGGGGCCGTTTAGATGATCGGTCTCATATTCAATCAATTTGTTTACAGGTGTTTTTAATTAACACTAATGCCAAAACAAAAATTAAAAGTGACACTTTTGAGCGAATTCTAAGACCAATTTTGTTTCTTCTTTTCACGGTAGATCAGCGGCGAGGCCTTTATTTAATTTTGAGCAAACCAATGGGGTGGCGCACCCTTTGCTCAGTTAGGTCCGTGAGTTGATGTCATTGCCAATATAGGAGATCGTATGAAGAAGTTTTTGGTAACTAGTTTATCCGCGGTTGTTGTGCTGTCAGTACTCTCAGCATGTGCTCCGAAAAAACGTGTAACAAATCCTGCGCAGCCAGCTGGAGACACATCAGTTGAAGATGTAACTGGTTTAAAAGCAGCCCCTGCCCCTGCAACAGATGCGCAATTAGATATTCCTCAGAAAATTGTCAGTGAGAATTCAAATGATCTCAGTAAAGGCAATCGCCTTGGTGTCACAATAACTCGACCCGAAGCGGGTGACATACGAGTTGAAACTTTAAATCAAGGTGAAGGCAAAGTTGAAACTTCAGTAGTAAATACAAAAACAGGTGTTCCTGGAAAAGTACACTTTAGTGAACTTTCAACAAATGGCGCTGCACGTAATGTAGTTGCTGAAATTTTAAATGATGAAGGCAAACTGGTTAAAATAGAAGTTTTCAGTTGGAATGAGAAATCTCTAAAAGTGGTCGGCAAATTAAATGTAAAAGACATGCCTGAACAAGATTTGGGTATTACCGATGCTTCATTCACAGTTATTCGATACACGGAAGATGGTGCGGTGGCTCCATTTGACACTTTAGAAATAAATAAGATTGTTGATGAAAGCAAAAAAACATCAACAAAGCCACTTGAAGTAACTAGTACTATCAAGAATGAAAAAATAAAAACTTTATTTCATAATATTCCTGAAATTAAAGATAAAGAAGGAAATACCC
>JAWXAT010000070.1 GCA_034439615.1 Oligoflexia bacterium
CCTCGCCTTCACCTTCTGCCTCGCCTTCACCTTCTGCCTCGCCCTCACCTTCGCCTTTTCCATTTTGTTTTGGCTTCTTATCGAAGATGTCACCAGGTTGTCCATTACCAGGAGTAACCCCCACATCTTCATCAGGAATCCAAGGACTCTGCTTGTAAACATTTGATTTTAAAAAACCACCACCTAAATCAGGGCTTTTCAATCTTTGCTCACGAAGCTTATATACCTGAAAATCTAAATAAAATGAGGGAGTGTCAGACATAATTTTTAATCGAACTGATTTACCAGTTATTATGGGATTTGATTTACCCGCCATAGCTTGTTTCACAGCCAAACCAAGGCGAGCTTTAACATGATTTAAATATTCTAAAACAGCTTCGGCAGCTGTAGGTGCATGGCGAGCCAAACTGATTGTGGATTGAACCGCTTGTTCACCACGTGTTGCCATGAAAGCTTTGGCATGAGGGCCTTGAAAAATATCTGGTTTTGGATAATCCATTTCAAAGTCGCTAATAAAATCATTTAAAGTTTGCAAGAGCTGCGCTTCCAAATTAATTCGAAATGCTGGATTTATTTCTTGAGGAGTTGAAACTACAACTTTTCCTTCTAGCCAAACAGTAACTTCATATTCACCGTGCACAAACGGTTTCACTTCGCCAGATTGAGATTTACTTGGCCTAGCCCAGGGAGATGGTACCCATGGTCCACCGGCTAGACCGCCAGAAGCAGGGCCCAATACAACGCCATTTCTGTCCAACATCCATGGATTAGGTGCGATTCGTTCTAATTCTTTAAGTGGAGAAGGAAGTGCATTTGCGCCTTCAGACCAAGCAGAGCTCCAAATTGTTTTGAGACTAACCGGTCTTTTCATAATTTTTGCTAATGTATAAAGTGTTGGAGCAACACTTTCACGAGCCAAAGGAATACCAAATCTTTCAGCATGTTTGAGTTGGATAACTCCACTCTCATTTAGATTAAAATCATTAAGTTCAATTGTGGGAAAAACAATTTCTTTATCAGCTTGTTGACGCGCAATATGATCTATAACTCGTTGAGGGTCTCTCGTAATAATTCTCTTTTGAGTGATTTGCCCCATATTGGGGTCATAAACTTCTTCTGATTTAAAAAGTAGAAGTTTATTTTTTTCAATCCAATGAGAATCTAAAGCCATTCTTAAAAATGAAAAATCAGTATGTTGAATCATTAAGTCTTCAGCGTAAGCCCAAAAACGTTTATCTTGCTCTAAAAGTTCAAGATTTTTAATATCGGCTCTTTGAACAAACCGTGAATACACACGCATCCACGCTTCACGCCCTAGCCAGTAAGGATTTGACCACTGCGGAACCACTACTCCCTGATTGATATCAGCAAATTGCATACGATCTGCATGTGTGTTCCATGGTGAATGTCTTAAGCCGATATACTCAGCCATTACTGAAAAACCTTCGTTCATGATTTTTGTCAGAACGTAAGCTGGAGTTACGCGATGAAGTTCTTCAAATAGATTTGCGATTTCAACCTTCCATGGCTCAGTGTCTGCCGAAAGATTTGCCACAAATGCCTAAAGAATAGATTGCGTAGGCGCACGCTTGTTAGAAGTTTGATTACGATTTTCTGGTTTAAAAAGTTCTTTTGGCTCGTATGTTCCACGTGTCATATCTTGAAGCGAAGTTAATGTTTCTAGCCTATCATGCCAAGCCGCCACTTCTTTTGACGAAGTTATTTTTTTAATTTCGCTAATTCTTTGTGACATGCGGTAACTAACACCCATTTGATCGGGCTTTCGCATTTTGAAGAGTCGACTTTTTTCAGCAAAAACGTAATGACCACCAACGTGAGTTAAAACAATAAGACTTTCACGATCAGTATTTGTATCACGAATAAATTGATGATGAATTGGCCCAGGCACTACAAACTCTAAAATACCTGCAGCTGATTGAGATCCAGCAACAACACGTGAACCATCACGAGCCAGGGGCATCGGGTGCCCACCTGTTCCGCTTAATGCCGCCATATCAGAAGCATCTGCATACCGAATAACCATAGAAGGAATGGTTGCACCCAATTTATTTTTAAAAACATCGATATAAACTTTTGGTGCGGCACTTTTCAAGAAGGGTTGTAAATCATGATCTTGCCCGCTGCCATACTGAATAATATGAGGCCCAGGAACACTAGTAGTACAACCACCAGGATGCGCCAAACAATTCCAAATACTCTCACAGAATTTTGATTTAGGCCCAGTTTCTTCAGTCGCAAATAATGAAATAGGAATCATGACAATCATGAAAAGAATTAATATCACTTTGTGGAGATTTCTAAATAATTCCATTAATTATCTCCCGCGCGGAACAAATCCGCCGCCCGACATTATTAAATTTAAAAATACGCCACAGTTTTCATCAAATCGAACAGCAGGTGTCACCACACGATTTGCACCAGTTTCATATGTATCAAAAAATGGAACCGACTGAGCATTTCCAGTAACAACTGTTAAATCAGGACTAATAAATGGCGATGTTTTACTTTCAAAAAATACATGTTGAACTCCGACTCTCTGACCTGCCGTAGCATCTTCTGTAACAAATGTTAGGCTTCGAGAAGCAAACTGTGTAAGAGCACCCCAGGGTAAACGAGCCAAAGCTCTATCGACAGCTAATGCAAATAATCGCATTGCATCGTACTCTGATAGTCGAGTTAACTTTTCTTTACTCTCGTTTTGGCTTTCTACTAAGCCAGGGTTAAAAACATCTGTTAGATATTTAATCATTTCAGTATTTAGAGCAGAGCCGAACTTCTTAATTAAAACAGGTTCATCTTTTGTCAGACCGTCAATCCATTTTTCTGAATCAGGAAGGCGCCTAATGTCAGAAACTCTAAAAAGAGTAGATGCAACCTGGTCTAAATTTTCAGATAAAGAATCAATTGTTTCTTTTAATACATGCTGTCTGGTTTTTTTATTGGTCGGTAAAATACCGGAGGCTTGAAACTCTTCGATTAAACGTTCTGCTTGAGGAACTCCTACTTTTGGGTAGGACTTCATTTGAACTGATTGTCGCTGAATCAGTGCATGTACAATTTGTTTGAATTTTCCTTTTTCAACCGCACTCGAAGCACCAAACGCAGTGGCATCCATAGGGAGGTACTCAAGTGGGTATACGGGCAAACCCTTTAAATGATCAACAAGTGCACGAGCTGAGGGGGCTCCACGATTTTGCTGACGATTCACATCTCCAGAGAAACTTTCACTCTCAGCAATCGTTTTAAGAAGTGTTTCAAATGTATACTTACGAACCCCGTCTAAGAGATATCGCATAATCTCAATTTTGCCACGCATTGATGAATCAATTGGAACTCTTTCTAAGTTCTGCTCGATAAATCGTTCCATTTGTTCAGCGACATCAAGACTGCCACCACCGGGTGCACTAGTATTATTTATAAGTGGACTATCTCGCACAACAAGCTTTGGCACGACAATAACGGCTTTTCCACCTTCCGTTCTAATTTTAATCAAGCTTGAAACAGCGGCGGGAGTAAATGTTCGAGCACCCTCATTAGGAAACTTTTCGACTAATTTTTCTATTACGTATGAACTTACAAAAGTTAAAATCCCACTATTAACAAATGCCTGTTTTGATCCATCAACAACTTTCTTTGCCAAGTTAGGTGATTTAGCATCAGGTGGGAAAGTGTTCATGTTAATAATTGTCGCAAATCGCTTCAAAAAAGAATCATCCCAGATTTCATCATCTGGTGACAAAGTTGCTAATATTAATTGCTCCAAAGAAGGTGTTCTGCCGTTAGCTCCCGTTATTTTTTCAATCTTCTTATTATCAGGAGTTGCATTCATAGTAACAACCGCAACAACATTTCTTGTTGGGATCACAGTCACCTGCTCAGTGGGGCCAGTCGCTGGGTAAGTTGGTGATTCCAAAAACGACCTAAGTTTTCTAACAAAAATTGACCTCACCTTTGAAGGCGCCACGTGGAGATCATCTAAAACAAGAATGCCTCGGTTACCTGTATCTAAAGACAAGAAATAATCAATATTCTTTAATGCTTGTTCAACACTGATATTACCAGGGCCCTGACCTTCACCATTTTCTTGAAGCTTGGCCATATTGAGAATAAAAATTCCGGCACCTGCATTTTCTTGAGGACTTGCATTAATTTTATATTCTTTTAGCCCCAAAGTTTTTGCTAAAGACTGAAATAAAAAAGTCTTACCTGTGCTTGATTCGCCAAAGAGAATAAATGAGCTTGAAGAAGCACGATCCGTAGGAATCAATTGATTTAAAATTACTTTGATTACTTTTTCTTTTATAGCACGTTGACCTTCAAAACCACCCACCTCAGCCCAACGCTGAACAATGTCTTTGCGACTTAAAACGTGAAGCATATCTTCAGGTGGCAGAGCTTCAAGGTTCAATACAACCGGAAATACTTTTGCAAGAATTGCCTCAATAGTGCTTCTTGAAATTTTCTTTTGTTTTCTAAGCAGAGCATTTTTTGATAACTCATGACTCAAGCGAGCAGAAGCCCTGGTAAAACTATCAAATACAGTTTCTTTATTTTGTACCGCTAAATTTTCTGTACGGGAAATAAAATAAGAAGCAACTCGCGCGCGTTTCTCTTCTTACGACAAAGCACTTGAGTCTTTACCTTGAGTGAAGCTCGCAATATCAATTTCACAACCTAGATTTGTAATTTCTTTTCTGCCCAAAAAATCAGCAATAAATGATTTTCGAATTTCATGAGAAGGTGCTTTCAAATGAATGACTTCGAATTTTTGCTCAAGATTATACTTGCTCTCTAAATCTCCATCGTCAAAAACTTGATGCCACTCTGACTCGGTACCCACAAGTAAAGTTGAAAAAGTTGGTGGATCCTTTTTTTGAGTAAAATCAGAAAGTCCAATTTGTTCACCCTCAGTTGCAACCAAATAAAGAAAATGCGGAGCTTGAATTGCGCCATCTTCCGTCTGCTGGGTCGCATCTAATGAAATACCACTCACCGTTTTTTCACTGAGTATGAATCCCCCTTTTTTGGGAGCAGGTCTCTTTATCAGAGCAATATCTGCAAGCGGTGCAAATAAAAACGGCCTTGATCTCTTATCATTCGCCGTTTCTTTCATCATAATAAAATTCTCAATGACGTCTTCTTGAGAGGTATATCCAGGAGTAGGCTTGTATAGCTTTAATTGCTCAACGAGATTTGATTCTTTCCAAAATTGCGCAGGATTATCAATTCGAACCTGCAATGCCGAAGGGTAATTATGGGCATAGGTTTTTAATTCCTCAGGAACAATTAAAATTACTCGACGTGGTTTCTCGTGCGGATTCGCCAATTGCTCCAAAAGATCTTTGAAGTCGGGAAAAATATCCGTTTGATAATCTGCCGGGTTAAATCTGTACTTTTCTTTTTTCTTTTCTTCTTCAGATCTATGTTGTGAACCAAAATATCGCCAGCGTCCTGACCGTTGTATTTTGGCATTAATAGCGCTGGCATCTAAATCAATTTCGCCCAAAGATATTTGTTTTTTATTTTCAATATCATAGACCTTATAACGGGGATCAGTTTGCGGAAATTGGGGTGTTAAAATCCAATATGCCGCACCTTTTTTATCATAGACAAACCGATTTTCAATTTCCTCTCTTACAGGGGCTTGTTCTTCTGTTAATATTCTGGTGAAGTTAGCCATATTTAAAAATTCTTTATCTGGATTAGCAAGCTTAAGAATTTTTTTATCTTTTTCTAATTGAATTGACGTTACAAAAGTACCAAGTCCCCGCAAACTCAGCACCACTGCGACAGAACTTTGAGTAAAATTTTCTGCAAGCTTTGGTCGAATGATTTGAACATGTTCAATATTGACAGAGAAATATCAGTCAGACTTGCAAATGGTACAATTGATGGATTCGCAGTAGAACCAGACACGAGGTAAGCATTAACACCCCGTTGACCTGACATAAAACGAGGATCCATAAAAACGAGACTTACTTCAAAAGCATACGTGTCTTTCGCAGGAAAAATCTCAGTGCGCTCAACAAGTGTATGCTGCGTATCTCCAACTTTAAATGGAAGAAGTTGCGCATGGATTCCGAGATCTTTTACCGAATTAGCACTTTAAATATATACACCTGAAACCTCACCCTTAAGTTGAGATTTTTCAAACTGCAAGTGAACAAGGTTACCCAAAAGTTTGTTTGTGGCTAAGGGCTGTGGATACAATTCAACAGCCGTATCCGCCTCCAATGACTTTACAACATCAATATGTGCAGTAGTGGGTTTATGCTGAGTATTATAATCATGAAGTGTCAGCGCCGGTGGGGTAGCAGCATCAAACAAGAGCGCATTATTAGTTACAGAAAAATTAAGTCGCCTAATTATTTCTTCAGCGGAATAAAAGTTTGTTGTTAATACAGTTGAACGCTTCGCTTGAAATGCACGCGTTGTCGCTTGCATCTCATAGATTTCAGTTTGCTTACCAACTTCACCTTTCCACGAAACAACAATATATGGACCGCTTTGAGTAGGATAAACCGAAGCTTCAGTGACTCTTCCGAGTTTTTGAGAAAAAGACGGGCGCAATTCTGTAATATCGTCTTTATTTTCAGCATCTTTACCGAAAATAAATACTCTCTTATCTGTTGTAAGTGCAATTTTGACTAAGTGAGCTTTCGAATCTAATAGAATACGATCATCGGAAGAAACAAGCAGGCCAGATCGGGCACTGTGTTCAAAGTTAGCAACTATTCTTGGGCTTCCGACGAGATACTCATCATACGATAAAGTACTTGTCCCACTAAAGAGGCTCGACTTTCCATTAAAAGGGTCATGGACTAAATACCCTCGACCTGTTCCATTTTTAATGAGTTCACCTGGCATTATATCAATACGAACATTTCCAGTTAATATATCAATGTAAGGAACACTCCCTATATTCGCTTCAAGACTCGCATTTTGAGATCCATTGTTTCGCTGTTTGTAGGCGCGGGCTAAATGTGCGCGCCATGTTTTCATATAAAAGCTGTCAGTCGTATGGGCCTGAGAGAGTCTGCCAATAAGACTCATAGATATGACACCGTTATGCTCAGATGAAAGAACAGCTTTCTCGTTTAAGAGATCACCTTGAGTGTAATCCCAATCTAAAAGCCATGGCTCAGGTGTCGCCATTTTAACTTCTGCATTGGCATTTTTCAATTCTGGAGAAATAGCAAAAGTAATTCCCGAACCAACTTGTGATAAGTGTTTCATTGACGCCAAAATTGCTGGGTAATTACCATTTGTAGTTTTGTGAAATACTTCTTTTACATTGATTTCATCAGCTGATTGAATTTTTGGTAATTCTAAAACTGAACCATCTACTGGATTACGAATGTGTGAAAATTTCTTATAAGTATCGGGAAGTGAAGCATCAGAATAAATCGTTGCCCATGTGAGTACACCATCTACAACTAATAAAATGTCGTATCGATTTGTCTGCTGCGCTATTTGCCTAAACTGTAAAGATACGCCACCCGTTACGCCAGGGCTAATGATAGTGCCCGGTATAGCTAAGCGCCAATCATTCCCATTTCTTACGTACAAACCAGGTTCACGTTTTGAAGCACCCTTTTGATCAGGCAATACGAGTTTATAAGGAACACCACCGTGAATACTTGTGATGGGTTCCTCAGAATTTGAGTATGCTACTTGAGAAGTCGAAACAAGAAGGCTCAATGCAACGAGTTTTACAACTCGCTGAAACCGGCTCGATTTAAATGCTTTTACTACCAGCATTTTTACCGACCCGCATGCAATTCAGGAAGATCCCCAGGTCGTTGCATTAAAATTTGCAAAACTTGTTGTAAGCAGTGATCACAATAGCCGCGACGCTTTAAGCGTGTGACGAACTCATTTGCAGTGGCAACTTCTTCTTGTGTGCCTGTTTTTTTACCCATTGCTTCAAGTTGGATCGCACATTCTTTTGCAAGCTTGTCATTTAAGCTAGAAGTGTTTGTTGCATATGCATTTTGAAATGACATTAAACACACAAGAATTAAAAACTGAATTAAAGACGAACCCCTCAGCAGATTTCTGAATAAATTTTGCAAAACCAACTCCTCCTCATCCCTTTTAAAAAAAACGTAGTCGAATTATGAACATTGCATTCATGATTTACCGCTACGACTTGGTCGTTAGGGAAGAGGACAATTACAAAATACGTACCAGAAATTAAGCACTTGGAAATTCAAGAAAGCGTACGAATACAAAGGGTTTATGAATATTGGGGAATTTACGCTGACAGATTTTAGTGTGAAAAATTTTCTTGTTTCTAAAATCGTATCCAAACTTTACACAGCAACACCTAAATCTCTATTAATCGAGTCATCGGTTTTTTCGAGGAAAATTAATGGGTTCGACGCATCAAAGATGGCAAATAAACACTCTTTTTGAGGTGCCTAGACCTGCCCAATATATGAGCAAAAACTGAAATCCACTGAAATGCTCTGTTATTAAGACTTCCCTTCAAATCTAGACAAAAGTGAGAGAGCCGTACAAGCAGGCAGTGAGGTATACTAATCACAAGCACTTATGCTCAATTTCAGGAGGTGGGGTCCATGGAAGGTCCGCGCGCACCAAAATCAGAAGAGTTTAATGATCTTGTAAAATTTCTTGATACAAATTTACGGGATCAAAACTCTTGGTCTATTGCAGATGAATATCCCACAACAATGACGTTACAAAATCTGCACAACGTTCGAATTATAAAAGATGAGAACGGAATACTCAGCCATGCTGTAATAAAACCGACAATTGTAAAAACCCGGCGTGGTCTTTTTAAAGTGGGTTGTCTCGGCAGCGTTGTCACACAAGAAGCTTATCGCAATCAAGGCTTGAGCCAAAATGTTCTCAATGATTGTGTTAGTGCAATTCAAGCTCAGGGCTGTGACATCGCCATCTTGTGGACAAATCAATATGACTTTTATCGTAAAATGGGTTTTGAACTCGCGGGCAGCGAAGTAAGTTTACTTATTGATCGGCCATTAAATCTTGGCGCAACAAAGTATAAAATAATTCAGAATAATCGAGTCGATGCTCAAGTACTTTTTCGACTCTATTCTCAACATACCGTTTCTTCTATTCGTACACTCGAAGATTTCGAAAAATATCTGCGCATTCCGAACAGTCGTTTGTACACTGCTTGGAACGCTGAAGGTAAGGTAGAAGCCTTTGCTGTCGAGGGGAAGGGCGTTGATTTACAGGGATATATTCATGAATGGGGCGGTTCTGTTGACGCTCTCCTTGCATTGATCAATCACATCAGGGTTACACACGCTCAACCCATCACTGTAATTTCGCCTTCACATGCGACAAATCTTATTCGCAAGCTTGAATCATTTGGTGTGAATCGCGTTGAGGGATTTTTGGGAATGATTAAAATTACCAATGCCCAATCACTTTTCAATAAAGTTATTCGTAGTGCACGTCAAGAGTGGGGAATTGAGAATTTTGTTTTAGAACATCGCGAAGGTTTTTATTACTTTGGTGTTGGGAAAAATATTTTCAAAACTGATCAAGAGACAGATATCGTGCGCATTCTCTTTGGCCCGCAAAAACCAAGTCAGCTTCATGATTGCGGACCAGAGGCAAATGCCATTTTAGATAAAATTTTGCCACTGGAAATGTGGCTATGGGGCTGGGATAGCGTATGAAAAATATAAATCACTTAGGCAGGCATTTAGTGTTAATTTGCGCAGCGGCACTTTATTCATTTTCACTCACATCTTGCACCATTAAGCCTCCTGAAAATACTGATGACATTGGCCCAGAAGTGACTCCTTCGCAAATCCGTCAGGCTTTTATCGACGCACAAGCGGGTTTTGACCCAGAAAAAGCATATCGTGTTGGGGACAGCGGCAAAAGCCAAATGATCTATAAAGTGTTGAGTGATAATTTTATCAGTGAAACCCATAATTTTCTTGTGACTGAAGTAAATGCTAAACACATCTTGTATCAAGATGCCTATACCATTCACTCAAGAAGTGCTGATGAAGCTGATAAACATGGCGAATCATTTTATGAAATAACAAAGGCAACACCAACTCCTTCACCCACACCAGCCTCAAGTAGTGAAAAAAAACTATCACCTGGCAAATTCTCCAATACGCTTATTGCATTTTTCAATCGAGCAAAAAAACTTTTATCTTCGATCAGCATTGAGTTTTCAACTGCCGTTGGAAAAAATCTTGCCCAAGATATTTCAAAATCTATTGATATAAATAATCTTATCACTCACCGCATACTTGAGAATGACTTACAAAAGAGATTTTTTACGACCCAAGATCTATCGACTAAATCACTCACCCCATCTGAACCACGCGAGTCTCGCTACTATGGGCTTCGTTCTTTTAAACATAGGTTTATTACAAACAACTGTTCACAGCTTGCAGACTGCCGAGTAAACGCAACACATATTCAATATAATGAAATCACCACAGACAAAGACGGTCAGCCCATGAAAATACATTGGATCTACGAAATCAGCATTGAAGTTCCAGGTATTTTTACCGTCTTAGAAGAATGCTACTCAACTCTTGTGAAGCAAGACAATAGTCAACTACCTCTGACAATTTGCAGTCATGTAGAAAATTTCAAATTCGGCTTTGCTGATCCAAAATAAATAATTTTTTAGATAGACGCTACTCATAGAAGTTTCTAGTATGGGTTCTGTTTACTTTAAAAACATTAACCAGCTCATAATTAAAGGAGTACTTATGTCGGTGAAAGTTCAACATCCCGCACCTGATTTTTCTCTTCAAAGTCACACAGAAAAAACTGTTACTTTAACAGGTCTTAAAGGTAAATGGGTGGTTCTATTCTTTTACCCTCTTGATTTCACATTTGTGTGCCCCACGGAAGTAGTGGAATTTAGCAAACGCTATAATGAATTTCGTGAAAAAAACACTGAGGTTTTAGGCTGCAGCATTGATTCAATTTATGTTCACAAAGCATGGGCTGAAAGTCTTGGTGGGCTTAATTACCAACTGCTGAGTGACATGCATAAAGATGTTGGACGTCGCTATGGAGTTCTTATTGAAGACAAAGGCTTTCACTTAAGAGGCACTTTTGTAATTGATCCTGAGGGCATTACCCGCTGGATTAACATCAACGACACAGGTGTTGGGCGCAGCGTAGATGAAGTATTACGAGTTGTTACAGCACTTCAAACAGGCAAACTCACAGCATGTGATTGGAAGCCTGGTCAAAAAACTTTGAATTGAAAATTAAATTTTTACTGATGCCCTTTTTTATTTTCGCTTGTAGTCGAGAAAACTAAAGGGCATTGGATCAACATGATCTTCTCTAAAAGTAAGTTCAAACAGAGATGCATTAAATTCTGGAAAATAAACATCACCATCAACTTCTTTATGAACAAGGGTTAGATATAAACGATCTGCTTTATCGATGGTTTGTTTAAAAATATCTCCACCACCTAAAATAAAAATTTCTTCATTAGTTTTTTTGTAAGGCTCAATTGCATTTTCAATTGAATCAACGACAACGACTCCCTCGTATTTAAAATCAGCATTGCGCGTGATTACAACATTCGTGCGATTTGGTAATGGCTTACCAATAGAATCAAACGTCTTTCTCCCCATGATTACCAGATGCCCTGACGTGATAGCTCTAAATCTTTTAAGATCTATTGGAATATTCCATGGCAATTTTTGATCTCGACCGATCACACGGTTTTCTGACATCGCGACGATGAGAGAAATTATCATACTGAGATCTCAGCTTTTATAGCTGGATGTGGCTCATAACTTTCCAAGGTAAAATCTTCGAATTTAAAATCAAAAATAGATTTTACTGAAGTATTAAGTTTCATCGTGGGTAATTTTCGCGGTTCACGTGTGATCTGGAGCTGTGATTGCTCCATGTGATTATTATAAATATGAGCATCACCCAATGTGTGTACGAATTCTCCCGCTTGAAGGCCCGTCACTTGCGCTACCATCATCAATAACAAGGCATAGCTTGCAATATTAAAAGGCACACCCAAGAAAACATCAGCACTGCGCTGATACAACTGACAAGAGAGTTTTCCGTTAGCAACATAGAACTGAAAAAAAGCATGACAAGGTGGAAGAGCCATTTTATCAAGCTCACCCACATTCCATGCACTCACGATGAGCCTTCTCGAATCAGGGTTAGCTTTTATATTCTTAATGAGTTCAGTTATTTGATCAATGGTGCGGCCGTCAGTAGTATGCCAGCTGCGCCACTGAGAACCATAAACGGGGCCTAAGTTTCCTTGAGGGTCAGCCCATTCATCCCAAATGGTGACCTTATTATCTCTGAGATATTTTACATTTGTATCACCCGAGAGAAACCATAATAGCTCATGGATAATACTGCGCAGATGAAGCTTTTTGGTCGTAACGATTGGAAAACCTTGGGCAAGATCAAAGCGCATCTGGTAACCAAAAACACTTTTTGTACCAGTACCCGTACGATCTTCTTTACGCACACCGTTTTCAAGAACGTGTTTGATGAGATCATGATATTGGCGCATCGAGAAAGCCCCCTTGCTGATAGCAGATATTTAGGGCATAAAATATCCTACTCAATGCCCAGCCGCCAGTAAAATTCATGAGTGCGAGGGCTAGAAATTTGGAGAGCGCAATTGGAAATTCGTGACCCCATTCATGGCTCCATCGAACTGACCCCCTCTGAAACGAGCGTCATAGACAGCGCTTTTTTTCAACGACTTCGCAATATTAAGCAGCTCGGTTTCACAGAGTTTAGTTATCCAGGTGCGACTCATAATCGTTATATTCACTCTCTTGGCGCTATGCATTTAGCAGGTAGCGCATTTGATTCTGTTTTCCGTGGTTATCCCTTTAGCACCCCGCAAGTCAGATGGCGTTTACGTCAGGCGGTTCGTCTAGGCTCACTTTTACATGATATTGGCCATGGGCCGCTTAGCCACACCTCTGAAGAGGTCATGCCTGATGTCACAAAACTTAAAGTCAAAATCTATGCTGGCCAGAGAAAAGGACGGGCCAATCATGAAGATTACACAATTAAAATAATCACTGACTCAAGCCTTACTCCAATACTTAAAAAGGAATTTTCTGATCTTTCGCCTGAACATATCGCACGACTTATTGATAAATCTTTACCAAGTGATGATGATTTTTATATCGATAATGGAGTAAATATCCGCCCACTGCTTTCACAAATTGTAAGCAGTGAGCTTGATGTAGACCGCATGGATTATCTAGCACGAGATAGTTACTACTGTGGGGCTTCATATGGGCGAGTTGATTCCGATTGGCTTTTGGCCAATATGACTTATTACCGAAATGGAAATGCACTAAATTTAGCACTTAATCGTCGTGCAATTTACACCTTCGATGACTTTTTAATTTCGCGTTATCACATGTACATGATGGTTTACTTTCATCATAAAGGAATCGTTTATGATGAAATGCTTCTTAGATATTTAAGATCCACTGATTGTGATTTCTTTTTGCCTTCTGACATTGAAGAATACATCAAGTATGACGATTACCGCATACATACACACATGAGTCAGAGTACAAACTCATGGGCTCGATTGATTTCTGAGCGAAAACCCTACCGCATGCTGGTTGAATATCATGATCGAAAAAATGACAGCCTAGACAAAGTTGAAGCAGCACTTCAAAAAGAAAATATTGATGTGATTAAAGCTAGCTCCACAGGGCGACTCAGCAAATACTACACTGGCGGCGTTAATCATAACGAGCCCATCTTTGTTGTTGATTCAGATAAAGGCTCTGAGGCTCACGTTACTAAAATTGAAGAGAGCACTGAGATTTTCAATAAATACCATGACTCACGAAAGATTGAACGTCTCTATGTGAGCCGCGAGAGTTTCGAACGTGCGCAGACTTTAGCGCATAAAATTCATCAATAAATTATACTGATTTAAGCGTAGCTGCATAAGCCTGGTATCCACCAACTAGATTCACGATATTGAAATATCCTGTTTTTTCAATTTCTTCGACAAGATGGGCGGAGTGAACACCATCATGATCATAGAGTACAATTGGCGTGTCTTTTTTTGGAACCATTTGAGGTAGTTTTTCTAAAAAACTCTCTTTAGGAATATGAAGTGCCGCAGGAATATGAGCTTTTTCATAATCATCTTTTGCGCGCACATCAAAAATTAGAAAATTCACATGCAACATTTGCATGCGCTTTAATTTTTCGACATCGATTTCAATAATATCTACTTCTTCTTCAGTGGATGCTGACATTGGATTTTCCTGAATTGGGAAGTTTGTGAACGTTTTTAATAACTATAAATAAAACAAAACAAGAAATTGCAGCGGCCGCGATGTAAGGAGCAGCGGGCCCGATATGGCCAAAAAGAACACCACCAAGAAGTGGCCCCAAGATGCGAGCAAGGCTACTTAAGCTTTGAGTCACACCCATTACGGCACCTTGTTGTTTAGGATCAGTAAGTAAACTAATTCCTCCGAGAATTGCAGGGTTTGTAATACCCGTGCCAATAGCTACTAAGATCATCGTAATATATAACGCTGTACTTGAATAACTAAGTGCTACGCATAGAAAACCAAATGCTGCTAAAAGTGGCCCAGCCACGGCCATTTTTCTTTCACCAAATTTTGGAAATAATTTTCTGATGAGATAACCTTGAGTAAACGCCATCATTACACCAACAAAAGCGAAAAGATTTCCGGTTTGTCGAACACCGTAGCTGAACCTAGCTTCGGTAAATAATGCTAATGTGGCCTCAAGATTTGCCATGGCAACTGTTGATAAAAAGAAAACAAAAATAAGCCAACCAGCTTGCGTCTGAGTCATGGATCGCAAGATTAATTTAATACGTGACTCACGAGCTATTGAAACTGCCGTCGCACGTTTTTCTGGTGGAAGGCTTTCTGGAAGTTTAAAATACGCTAAACAAAATGCAAACAGACATACCGCACTTGCCACTAGAGCTGGAAAACCCATTCCAAAAATTCCATCACTTATAATTAATGGGCCATTTAAACTTTGCTCAGCATGTACAATTCCAAAAAAGGTTCCGACTGCTGGCCCTGCCTCACTGAGCTTTGCTCCTATAGCGGGGCCAAAAATAAAACCTAATCCAAATGCTGCTCCGATGAGACCCATTCCTTTAGAGCGGCTTTTCTCATCTGTTACGTCTGCAACATAGGCTTGGGTCGCTGAGATATTTGCACCAAAAACCCCTTGAAAAAGTCGCGCTATAAAAAGAATGGAGAGATTTGTGGCCATTGCAAAAATAAAATAGCTGACTGTACTTCCAAGGAGAGACATCAATATAATTGGGCGCCGACCAACACGATCACTTAAACCACCCCATACAGGAGCAAATAAAAATTGCATAAGCGAGTAACTGGCCATAAGCAAACCAACAGTTACAGCAGTTGCCCCAAAGTGTTGGGCATAAAAAGGGCTTAAGGGTAAAACGATCCCAAAACCGACGAGGTCGATGAAAATCGTTAAAAATACGATAAATAAAGGAGATCGTTGCTTCATACCTTAGGCTAAACTAAACTTCTTTCAGAAATGACACAAACAAAAAACCTCAAAGTTCATTTGGCATTAATCTCCGTAAGCGTACTTTACGGGGTGGCTTACATTGTGAATAAGTATGTCTTGCATTATATACCTGCTGCTGCCTCGGTTTTTTGTCGCACGGTAGGTGCCGGACTCATTTTGTATCTTTTTGTGCATAAAGAGATTGTAAGCCGTCGCCCCAAACGAGGTGAAATCAAAGCTATTTTGATACTTTCACTTTTTGGCATCGTATTTAATATGATTGCCTTTATGGAAGGTATGCAGCGCACAACAGCTACCCATGCGTCAGTTATTAATGCCTCAGTTCCTATTTTAACTTTGCTCTTTAGTGTTTTTTTACGAACTGAAAAACTTAACATCTATCGATTTTCGGGGATGGTTATGTGCATTACCGGCATTTTGTATCTCTCCGAGATAGAAAAAATGCAGTGGCAAAGTGAATTGTTTGTTGGTGACATGCTCTGCGCTTTAAACTCTGCATTTTTTAGTTTTTATTTGGCCCTTTCACGAAAAATCGCCAAAGGAATCCCACCCATGGTGGTAACAACGGGGATGTTCGTCTTTGGAGCTATCATATTGTTACCCTATAGTGGACCTGCTTTTTTCAATGTTTCTTGGGATACGTTTCCACCGTTGTTTTTTGCGGCTTTATTTTATTTAGTTGTGGCGAGTTCAGTGATTACCTATTTTTTAAACAATTGGGCATTGGCTCGCGTTGAGAGTAGTGCCGTTGGTATTTACATTTATCTTCAACCCATTATCGCGGGTTGTTTATCGTATCTCATTTTTGATGAGCGCTTGACACCTCGAATGATTTTAGCTTCTCTATTGGTGTTTAGCGGTGTTGCCATTGGAAACTTTTGGCCACTGAAGCAAAAGAAAAAGGAAATTTATGCCGAACCACACGTCTCCTAATTCACCTGAAAAATCTATCGACTCACTCTCCACGGAAAAAAGAAAATTTCAACCGCCAAAAGATTTTTCTGAAAAATCTCATATTAGATCAATCGAAGAATATAAAAAACTTTATGACCATGCCGCTCAAAATCCAGATGCATTTTGGACAGAACAAGCACAAAGTTTAATTTGGGATAAAAAGTTTGATAAAGTTTGTGAATGGGATGTTCCCTTTGCCAAATGGTTCGTCGGAGGAAAACTCAACGCCTCTGTTCAATGCCTTGATAAAAACTTAAAGTTAAATTCCGAGAAAATAGCACTTTTATGGGAGGGCGAACCGGGTGAGGTCAGAAAACTTACCTATAAAGATCTCTATGAACTCACTTGCCAAACTGCAAATACACTTAAAGAACTTGGAGTTAAAAAGGGCGATCGCGTAGCGATTTATATGCCCATGGTTCCTGAAGCCGTGGCTGCAATGCTCGCATGTGCACGTTTGGGTGCTCCACATTCAGTAATATTTGGTGGATTTAGCAGTGAATCTTTAAAAGATCGCATCAACGATGCCCAGTGCAATGTTGTCATCACAGCTGATGGTGGTTATCGACGTGGGGCAGTGATTCCACTAAAAGAAAATATTGATAATGCTCTTAAGAAAACACCTTGTGTTAAAAAAGTTTTGGTTCTTAAACGCACAGGCAACCCTGTTCTTATGGACGCCACGCGAGATGTTTGGTGGCATGAGAGTGTGTCTTTACAGAAAAAAGAATGCGCCCCAACTTCTGTTGATAGTGAAGATCTACTTTTTATTTTGTACACAAGTGGCACTACGGGTAAACCAAAAGGCATCGTTCATACAACTGCGGGTTACATGCTTTGGGCAGCACTCACTACAAAATGGGTTTTTGATTTAAAACCTAACGATATTTATTGGTGCACTGCCGACATCGGCTGGGTCACTGGTCACAGCTATCTTGTCTACGGCCCCTTACAAAATGGCACAACCGCATTTATGTACGAGGGTGCACCAAATCAACCAGATTTTGGAAGATTTTGGCAAATGATTGAAAAACATAAAATTAATATCCTCTACACAGCTCCAACTGCAATTCGAGCTTTCATGCGCGCGGGTGATGATTATGTTAATCGTCATGACCTAAAAAGTTTAAGGTTATTGGGAAGTGTTGGTGAGCCTATTAATCCAGAGGCATGGATGTGGTATCACAAAGTAGTAGGCAATGAACGTTGTCCAATCGTTGATACTTGGTGGCAAACTGAAACAGGTGGAATCATGATGAGTCCATTACCTGGAGCAACGCCTACAAAACCAGGCAGCTGCACACTTCCTTTGCCAGGAATTCATCCTCGAGTTGTTAAAAAATCAGGCGAAACTTGTATAGCAAATGAAGGTGGGTTTTTAATTATTGAAAAACCCTGGCCTGCAATGTCTCGCGGCATTTATAACGACAACGAAAGATTTGAAAAAACATACTGGAGTGATTTTAAAGGAAAATATTTTACCGGCGATGGTTCTCGCTGTGACGAAGATGGATATTTCTGGGTCATGGGGCGCGTGGATGATGTATTAAACGTCGCAGGTCACAGACTTGGAACCGCTGAAATTGAAAGCGCACTTGTGAGTCACCCAAAAGTTGCTGAGGCTGCTGTTGTTGGAAGACCCGATGATTTAAAAGGTCAAGCTGTAGTGGCCTTTGTAACTTTGCGTGCGCAATTTGCTGGCTCACAAATACAAGATGAACTTAAAGCACATGTTGTAAAAGAAATCGGAGCCATTGCACGCCCCGATGATATTCGTTTTACTGATAGTCTACCTAAAACAAGATCAGGCAAAATTATGCGACGTTTGCTTCGAGAACTCGCCTCCAGCGGAAAAATCGCGGGTGATGTGACTACACTTGAAGATATGGGAGTGATTAATAAGCTTGCTGCTTCATATGATGATGAGTGAGTGCATAGAATCAAAAGGATTCATACCCGACTAATGGTGTTTACTTTGAACTGAACTCATGGTTAGTTCTAGCCTGTTTTGAATTTAACTAAGGAGATTTATATGGGTCGTGGCGATAATCGTCGTTCGAAAAAAATGAAAAGAGTTGTAAGTCGTAATAAGAAAAAAGCCCGCACAAAACGTCGCGTTGAAGAAGCGAAAAAACGACGCTGATGCCTCAAGCGCTGATTCTTTGGACCCTGCTTTTGTTTTGTTTCAATTCAACAGCGCAGGGCCAGAACTCAGGTGGAGGGCAAACCCGACCAACGGGTGCTCTCTCAGCAGGTGTCGCCCAATTTAATGTTTTATCTCCGGGCGATATACGAATGAATAATGGCCAATTCTTTTCTCTCTCTGGTGAAAAAGGATTTGGCTTTTGGCGACTCTATATTGAAGCCTTGTTTGATTATTATAAAACCACCGGCACTCTCAATTATAATTACCAAAGTCCAACTGGTGTTACCTACACTGCAAATCAAGTAAATTATGGTTTTGAAAAATTCTTAGGCGGCGTTGGCATTAGATGGAAGATCATTCAACGCGCACCCTTTCGACCATATATAGAAGCAGGCGTTGGCGCTGGATATGTTCAAATTTCATATGATCAAACATTAAGAACATCTGCACTTACTGCCCTAGGGCGCGATTTTAAAACGTTCGATACCGTTTTAGATTTTACTCATTACGGTGAAGCCGGTTTTGAATTTGGCCTTATTAAAAGTTTTGGAATCAAAGTAGCTGCGAGATACATGGATTGCAGTATGCGCATTTTAGAAACCCTACGAAAACAAAGTCCGCGTTATACAACTCTTATTTATTATGGTGGAATATTTGCCAGCTTTTGAGATTTTATGCTGTGGCTATCTGAACCATCTATCGATAAACACTGATCAATTCTTTTACAAATGGCCACACCCCGTTTAAAGCCGGAGCCCCTCTTTCTTTGAAAGATCTTAAGCCTTAATGATAATATTTTGGTATTGGAAGCCATGAGTTCAGATAAAAAAACCCGTACAGAACTTACTTGGAAAAAGAAAATAGTGCTTTAAATATTTCAAAAATGCCTCACCATAAATAAAATTATGAAATTTATGATTACTGAATCTTTCTGGCGCTTTACCAGGATTTACTTTTCGTGCTGGCCTTAAACCACCCGGATATACTGAAACGATCGGCGTAACTTGTGCAGACTTCATGCTCAAACTCATCGCTCAAAAAACAAACCATCGTGCCGCCGATAGGGTCAACCTGAATGTAAGAATCAGGATTCAATGGATCGACAAATATTCTTAAACTACCGCCATCTTCTATTTTCCATTTTCGATTAAGATAAAGAATAAAGGTCACTACTCTTTCTTTGTTATTCCGAGAGGTGTCTTTATGTCTTTTATAAAAACCGCCTTTTGGAAAAATAGCATAGTGAGCATCAAATTCATCCAAACCTAAATACAGAGGTGATCCGTTACAAACATCTTTTAAAAGATCCGTACTTTTCCAAAATGCTAATTGCACCTTGTTTGCTATCACTCTATCGAGCCAACAAATCTCATCTCGACGAATTTCTTGATCTACC
The DNA here is from genome assembly GCA_034439615.1 of Oligoflexia bacterium. Lineage (NCBI taxonomy): Bacteria > Pseudomonadati > Bdellovibrionota > Oligoflexia > Oligoflexia bacterium. The sequence goes on from JAWXAT010000070.1 coordinate 20,085, forward strand.
ATATGGGCCACACCATGGCCCACGCCGGCGAAATGAAATCTCCCTGCCTCTCTTTGAGCATCAAGATCCAAGCACACCTCGCTGAGTTCCTCTGCTGTTAGAAAATCAGGGCAAACAGAAAACCCGGAAGCTTCGATTTGATCAGCGATTATTTTAAACATCATGTCTTGATCAGTTGATACACGACAATAAAATGAAGTACGACACCGATGATAGTAAAGAGGTGAAAGAGTTCATGATAACCAAAAACGTTTGGAATAAGATTGGGTTTTTTAAAAGCATAAAACACCGCACCTACGGTGTACACCACACCACCCGATACAATCAGCGCCATATTCGCACTCCCGAGGGTTGCGTGCATTTCTGAAAAGTAAGGAAGTGCAATCCAACCAACGCTCACATAAAAAAGTGCTGTGAACCATTTCGGGGCCTTCACCCAGTGCTTACGATGATAAACAGCGCTAATTCCAAATAGAAGAAGCAGACCAAGTGAATATACAAGACTAGCAATAAATGAAATTGTATTTCCAGATTTTGCAATCAAGAGAATACATGCACCAAGGGCAATAAAAAAAGCTTCTTGATGTAAGTACCCACGTAATAATGGTTTTTGTATCATCAGTGCACTATGACTGAGTAGGGTCAAAAAGGCAATTGGGTCTCACTTATCCTGTATGCAGGTGGCATTTTCTTTTTTACATAAAAGTAGACCTGCTTTATCTGAACAATTTTTTGCAACGATCAATCGGGCATCTTCTTCTGTCTGTCCCCATTCTGAGAATTTTTCACCACTAATTTTTGCTTTTAATTCACAGACAAAACCTGGGTTTCTATTTTGTTTAATACCGTCCTTCGTTGCCTCGAGCTGAATCGGCTTTTTACCGAACAGATAAATAGTTTCTGGTTTTTTCTCTTCAGCCTTCATTTGAAATGGCAAGATAAGTAAAATCAAAATCGCGGCACTAAATTTAATTTGAAATGACATAGACCTCTCCTATTTCAGAAAAAATAGCTGAAAATGATCATAGTGAACAGGCAATTCAAGCCGGAGACCACAGCCGGAGACCCCCAGAAAAAATACAAATAACGTCATCGCACTTTAAAATATGCCTACATGATAGACACCACTGACCCGCTAACTAGCTGAAACCACTTAAACAAATTTGGTACGAGCCCTGCTATTAGTAACCACTGACATGGTCTTAGGAGGATTTACTTTGCGTATCATCTCTACTTTTTTAGCTATTATTGTGGCCATCACATTTGACCAAGCGTCTGCGGGTACACGTCGTACACCTCGCGCTCCCAAAGAACCACCTCCACCGATTGATTATTGCGCACTTGCTGCAGAGAAAGTTGTGATTTCTAAATACGATGCTAATGGAAAATATAATAAAGCCGCATCAAAGTTAAAACTAAGTGATGCCTACAAAACCTACAGTGCAAGTTACAAAGTTAACAGAGAAGCCTTTCTTCAAATTTATTCGTCAATATTCACAAAGCAAAATGAATATCTTGTAAAAATCGCCAATGAAATTTTACTCTCACGCGCAGATATAGTAGCAGAAGAAATTCCGGTTTGGAAATTCTGGAAACGAAAACCTGTGGATACATCTACACCTCTGTCTTTATTAGAAAATATCCGACGCGCTATTGAACACAGGTATCGAGTGACAAATAATTATTTTGTTGAAAGTTTTATCAAGACTCGAAACAACTACTTTGTAATTGAAAAATCACCTCCTCAGTCTGGGGATGAGCTCTTAGCCGCAATGGAAAATTCAAGAAATCAGGGCGAATTACTCATTCAACAAAGCAGCCCCTTCACATGGACACAGCTTCAAGCTGCAGCTGTTATTGCAAAAAAATATCAACCGCTCATTTCAAAACTACCCCAACCCGTAGTATTTACAGAACAACAACTTGCAACTCGCGAATTTAAAATGTCACCGGAGTATGATGCAAATGAAGCGGTTAAAAAAATCACTGACGTTCGAATGGATTTAGAATATGACAATTTTATTAGGACTCATAAGGAGTATAAATATTCAAAACTTTTTGGTCGAATTAAAAAACAATTTGAATTAGTTCTTCGAAATCACTTTCGCGCTGTTGCCGGTAAAGAGATCATCAATGACATAACATTTAAAAAATTTCATCCAGCCGATCGATATGATGCTCTTGTGAGCAATGAAAGACCCGAGAGTGATGATTGGCTTTCAAAAAAAGTTACAGCTGATGAATATGAAGTGATTTTATCGATTAATAGAGAAACGGCCAAAGTGAGTATCAGACCTTTAGCCAATGGACTTGCGAAATATTTATTTCAAGAAGATCGAAATAAATCTTGGTCGACGATAAATCTTTCAACTAGAGAGTCAAAGCAGGTACTCGCTGAGGATCTCTTGCCCGCAAATATACCTGACTTGCCATCCTATATTGAAAAGGTTAACGCGCTCTATGATAATAAGAACTATGAGAACAATTCGAAACTCTTAGCTTGTTTTCCTAAGCTTCAATAATCGGTTTGCCATTACGCATATTTGGTGTGTTTCCACCCATTGCAGCTTCGTTTGGGCCCGCGATGTGAGGAATAAAACCATTATTTCGTTCAAGCAATTCTAAATGAGCTGTAAGTAGGCTTTTAAGTGCAATTTCAAATTGAATTTTTTGACGCTTCATCTCAGTGATTTCTTGATATGTTTTCTTTAATGAATCACGAGAATCGCGAACAATCGCATCAGCTCGTTGTTGCGCATCGTTGATAATAAGTGAAGCTTCGCGCTCAGCATCGCGTCTTAGATTCTCAGTCATTTTATGAGCCGTCATGATTGTTTCTTTGAGCGCTTTGTCGCGATCTTTGAATTCAATCATTTGAATGTCACGCTCTCGCACTTGTTCTTTGAGCTGATTTCGCTCGCGAATCAGAACTTCCATTTCTTCAGCAACGGCTTTCAAAAACCCAGACACTTCTTCAGTATCAAGCCCGCTTAGTTTTCTGGAAAATGTTTTATGTGCGATATCTATTGGAGCAATTTTCATTCAATACCTCCCTGTACAAAATGCGCGCCCGCCTCATTTAATTGAGAATGGCAAAGCTTAACCCCATGTTTAATTGTAAGGCTATTTTCTATTCGGACGCAAATTTTTAGCTATATCAAAACTACGAGAATAAGAGGCCTGGAGGGCTTTTTGTATTCCTGGGCTTACTTTTGACTTTTTCATAGACGTTAGGCCAGCGAATGTAGTGCCTTTTTTGCTGGTAACTGCATCTCTGAGTTCTTCAAGGCTTTGCTCTTGACGCTGCTGGGCAAGACTTGATGTTCCTAAGAATGTTTCAACAGCAACTTTTCTGGCAATAGACCGTGGGTATCCTTTTTTGACAAACCACTTTTCAAAATCTTGCATAAACTGCAAAACAAAACCGGTACCCGAAGCAGCTCCTGCAGTCATCGCATTTATTTCTTTATCATTTTTTAACGTAACTATTGTTCCTATTTTTTCAAACACACGGCTTACGGTTTTAAAATCTTCATCTTTGCCTTTAACTCGATATATTCCATAAAGACCTTTTTGAATTACAGCGGGTGTATTTGCCATCACTCGAAAGATGGCTTTTGCCGACGATAAATGTTTTTTTAAAACATTAGCTGTCACACCCGCAGCAAGTGAAATCACAATGTGTTTACTAGTTATGAATGGTGCAATTTCCTCTAAAACGCTGCAAAGATCTTGTGGTTTTGTTGCTAATACAATGACATCTGATTTCATTAAGAGTTTTTGATTATCAACGCAAATGTTGATACTTGTAGCGTTTGCAAATTTTTTTAATTTGGATTGAGAACGATTTGTAGCTGAAACTTGAGTGGCTAAAAGTGAATCTGTCTTAAGTGCACCGCCAATAATTGCTTGTGCTAAATTTCCGCAACCGACAAAACCCCAGCGAAAACTCATGACTCAAGATGCTCTCTCGAACCAAATAAGGCAGTCCCTACTCTGACCATTGTCGAACCTTCTTCAATCGCAACTTCAAAATCGTGAGTTGTGCCCATGCTCAAATGTTTAAATGAGCCACTTGTTTGAGGAACAAGACTTGCCCATTGCTCTTTAAGTTCGCGCAACTGAATAAAAAACTTTCTGGAAGCTTCAGCTTCAGCTTCGATAGGAGGAATTGCCATCAGGCCTTCAATTTTTAAGTTTTCAAGCTGTGCGATTTTTTTAATTAACTCAGCACCCTGAGCAGGTAAAACTCCGCCTTTTGTGGGTTCGTCACCAAGCTTCACTTGAATCATAATTTCTTGTGTGACACCAAAATCATGGGCTCGCACATTTAGTGCTTTAGCAAGTTCTATACGATCAACAGATTGAATTGTGGTGAATTTACCGACGACGTGCTTGGATTTATTTGTTTGTAATGCGCCGATGAGATGCCATTGAATTTTTGTTTGCGCAAGAACGGCCGCAACTTTATCCATTTTTTTACTAGCTTCTTGAACATAGTTTTCACCAAAATCAACTTGCCCCAAACTTGCGGCATTTATAACAGTATCAGCAGGTTGTTTTTTTGAAACGGCTATCAGTGTAACGGGCTCAGTTTTATATTTAGAACGAGCAAACGCCTCAGCGATTTTTTCGTGAACTCTTTTTATTTTGTTTTCTAACGCGGACATTCCAGCGTTGTCTTCTGAGTTCACTTTTGAACTCGGCGAGGGGGAGGCCAACAACATTGAGAAAATCTCCATCGACGTATTTGACAAACTCTTTTGCTTTACCTTGAATGGCATAGCTTCCAGCCTTGCCAAAGGGTTCTTTGGACTCAATGTAGCACTTGATTTCCTTTTCTGAAAGCCTGCGGAATTTCACCAGACTTGTGACCACACGCGTCACACCTCTGGTCTGGTCAGGGCAAAAAATCGAAAAAGCTGTCTTAACTTCATGGGTTTTGCCACTTAGAGCACTCAACATACGTCGAGCATCGGCCTCATTTTCTGGCTTTCCGAAAACTTTCTTTCGAAGCACAACAACAGTATCTGCTCCTAAAATTAAAATTCCCTTTTGTTTTCGAATACTTAACTTAGGCAATATGGTGATTATCTTTTCTCTCGATATGGCACTTAAATTTTCATTAAGAGTCAGGTTTTCATTGAATGATTCCGATGAGTTGGATGGGAAAGTAGTGCACTCAAAACCAGCGTCTTTAAGTATCTTAAGTCGTTGGGGTGAAGCAGAAGCCAAAATGAGTCGCCAGTTTTTTGTTCCCATGGGTATGGAGTTTACCAAAAGCGGAGCATATTTGTCATGATTTTGCCCAATATTCTTTTAGTTTTAGGAATATTACTTATTGGCCTCTCAGTTTATCTGGCTGTGTCTGCCATTGTTGAAAGTTTAAGTACGGCCAATAATTCACCACTAACATGGGCTTCTGGTGATGCTCCTCAAAAATCAAAGTCAGGTGTTATTCGATTAGCGCGTCCGCTTGTTCATCGCTTAGTGATTCCGATTTTAAGTCGTTATGAAATGAAGACTAAAAAAGAAAAAATAAAAAGAGAGATACAAGCTGCAGGCCTTAGCCAAGAACTCAACGAAAATGAATACATTGGGCTTCAGTATTTTTTAGGAGTGTTTTTTCCGTTATTACTCACAACTTTAAATCTGTTTTTTGATTTAGGTTATCCATGGATTGCAATTGTTGCCTTTGCATTATTTGGCTTTGCCTACCCTTATCTTTATGTAAAAGGAATCAAAGACGAGAGACGCACGCAAATAGTTGTAGACCTTCCATTCGTTGTGGATCTCTTAGCACTTTCAACAGAAGCCGGTTTAGATTTCATCGGCTCTATTAGTAAAGTTGTTGAAAAAATGACTGGCGGCGCTTTAGCCGAAGAACTCAATCAAATACTTCGAGATTTAAAACTCGGTAGTTCACGCTCTGAAGCCCTTAACGCAATGGCGTGGCGCTTAAACATGAGCGAGGTATCTAGCTTCATCGCAGTTCTTGTAACAGCTGATGCGATGGGTGCAAGTATTGGTGGAGTATTAAGACAACAATCTGAACAAATGCGACAAGAGCGATTCACCCGTGCAGAAAAAGCAGGTGCACAAGCCTCTCAGAAAATATTTATTCCACTAGTTATTTTTATTTTACCCGCGGTGCTGCTCATGGTGTTTGGACCCGTCATCATCCAATTTATGGGGAATTGATTATGGCCAAAGTAATTAACAACAGAACAAATAAAATATTGGTTGATAATTTAGAAACAGCCAAGCACATGAGTGGGCGTCTTGTTGGTCTCTTAGGGCGCACCTCATTACCCGATGGTCATGGTTTACTTTTAAAGCGTAGTGGAAATTCTATTCATACATTTTTTATGAAATTCACCATTGATGTGGCCTTTATGGATTCAAAAGGCACAGTAAAGCATCTTGCGCACGAAGTAAAACCTTGGCGTTTAATTATCGCCCCGTTAATTTTTCAAACCGATTGTTTGGAATTACCCGCAGGAACTCTTAAAAAAACTGACACACAAAAAGGAGACTCACTCCGTGTTGAAGCTTAAAGTAATAAAAGGCTCACAATTAGGCCAAAGCTTCCAACTCAAAACTGGCGAGAATATCGTTGGCCGTGTACCAACATGTGATGTCGTACTCGCTGCCACTGGAGTGAGTAAACAACATGCTAAAATTGAAGTGCAAGATGATAAGTGCGTCTTAACTGATCTTGGTTCAAGTAACGGAACATTCGTTAATGGTGCGAAAATAAAAAATAAGATCATCAAGATAGGTGATCGTATTGCATTTCATGAAGTTATTGTGGAATTAGCCTCGTCAACTCAAAGTATCAGAAACCAAATTCACACTAGCCTCCCTACACAACCTTGGGGTAGTAGTACGGCTTATCAACAAGATCCCATGCAACTACAACAACAAATGCCTCACCAGCTGCAAGACCCAAATGTTGCGCCACTTTCTTTGGCAGGGCAAGCTCCAGCGGAACAACAAATTGCGGACCCCAAAAATTTTGTGGATATTTTTATGACATATGTTCACAAAGTAATTTTACCTGGGGTTTACAAAATTAATGAAGTTTACTCAACCAAGACAATACTCGCATGTTTCATTGGGGTGTTTGTAATTCTTGTGACAATGCTGGCCACTATTCCTATGGCCCAATTAACTAAAGACGGTGTTCAAAAAGAAGCTCAGCGCCGAGCACTCACTATTGCACGACAATTAGCTGGAGTATCAGAACGCGCTATGGCAGCAGGAAGCGAATCTTCAATTCGCACTGATTTCGCTGAGGCCGAAGATGGCGTGAGCATGGCGTTGGTAGTTTCTCGTGAAGATGGTCACATCATTGCACCCTTGACCAAAGCACAATCTTATTCATCAGATGAATTTGTCGCACGTGCACGCAAGCATGATGAGATCTATGTAGACCAAATCAATGGCTCAACAATTGGTGTGAGTGTTCCCATAAAACTTTTTTTACCAGAAGCTGGCCAACAAATCACTGTCGCTTATGCACAAATAGTTTATAAGATGAATAGCCTTGATTACAGTTCGACCATCGCACTTTTTGCACGCATCTTGATTATCGCTTCTATCTTAGGTGGCATTCTTTATTTTGTACTCTATCAAGTACTTGTTGAACCAATCAGACAAGTCACCACACAAATGGATCAAGCACTCCGCGGAGAGATAAGCACTCTTACAACAAAATATGATTTTGATGTTTTCAAAAAGTTTCTCGATTACGTTAACAGTGCAATCACACGCATGGGTGAAAATGATCAGAACAAAAAACAACCAATAGTAATAGACCGTGCAACTGAGGCTAGTAATTTTGTGCGCATCGTGAGTGACCCCGCATTTGCACTTGATGCTAACTGCATTTTTTTACAAGTGAATACAGCTTTTGAAGAAAAAACAAGTATGAGACTTCTAACTCTTCAAGGTCAAGGTCTTGAGGCACTTCAAGATCAAGCGCTTAAACTTAATCTTGAAGATCTTGTTGCCCAAGCTCGCAATCAACCAGGTTCAATCATCAGTAGTCAGCTCGAAATTTCAGGAATCCTACATGAAATAGACGTTCAAGCGACTGCAGAAGGTGATGGAATCGGCTACATCATTGGTACAATTAAAATTCAAGGAGGGAGCACATGACAGCATTAGCGCAAGCAAAGCTCCCCGTAAATTCCATCACATTGACTATTCTGAGTGGTCCAGAAACTGGAGTCGCGTACAAGCTTGTGGGCCAAACAATCTCTTTTGGTCGCGCCCCTGATAATGATGTTGTTTTACAAGACTCTAAAGCAAGTCGAAATCATGCAGTCATCGAACAACGTAATGGCCAGTATTGGATCAGAGATTTAGGAAGCCAAAATGGCATTGCCGTGAATGGTAAAATTCTCAAAGAAAGTATCATGAATTTCGGAGATCAAATCATCATTGGTGATACAAATTTTGCTTTCGGTTCTCCAACCACAGCGTTGATGGCTGCGGCTCCTCCACAACCGGTAAATTCGTCAATGGGTTGGTTGCCACCCCCAACAAAGCGAGTCGGAAAAGTTCAGAGTGCAAATAAAAATTCAAGCGTGTTTGGAGTTTTATTGGTTATTGGTGTTGCATTATTTTTTGTCATGCAAAACAAAGGAACAAATCGTAAAGCCATAAATCTCAAAGATGAATCAACCCTACAAGAAGCAATTGAAAATACTATTGATAGTAATGAAAAACGCCAAAAAGAGATCATGCAAAAAGGAAAAGACACACAACAATATTCTGAAGCCCAAGCGTTTTACCAAAGAGGGTTTAGAGAGTTTCGCGAAACAAACTACTCACGTGCTATACAAAATTTTGAGGCGTCATTAGCGCTGTATCCTGGCCACCCATTAGCAAAACGTTACCTTGAAAAATCACGATTAAAACTCAATGAGTCAGTAACAGCCACACTAGAGCGTGGAGAAAAATACTTTCAAATTCAACGCTATGCAAATGCAAGAAATGAATATCAAACCGTTATTGTACTGGCCGGTGATACACAAAGTAAAAGTGCCCAGTTAGCAGCGAAGCGGTTAGAGGCGATTAAACTTATTATGATGAATAGTAAATAATTATGGCAAAACTTAATGTGTTCCTAAATGGAACGTTACAATTTAGCAAAGACTTAGATACTGACCAAGAATACGTCTTAGGCAGAGGGAGTCAGTGTGATATTTGCTTGGATCACGCTGAAGTTTCACGTCAGCATGCTAAATTAAAATTTGATGGTAATAACTGGAATATAGAAGTGCTATCGCGTTTTGGCCGATTAATGGTGAATGGCCATCCAATTGAAAGTGTCAGCCTCACTTCAGGTGCACAATTTACTATTTCACCATTTGAATTTAAATTTGATGACAAAGAAGTTGTAGATAAAACAATACGCGTAGAAATACCCGCCCAAGATCCAGTTAGCGATGATAAAACGAGCTTACAGCAAATAGCCGTGAAGTCAGTTTTATTGCGACTTGATGGTCAAGGTGAACCCGTCGAAGAAATCACCTTAGGGAGCGGAATTATTGATGCTGGTCGCAGTCGAAGTTGCTCAATCAAGATTGAAGATGAAAAAGCAAGTCGTCGTCAATTCACTCTCACAAACAATGGAACAACTTTTGTTTTAGAAGACCTTGATAGTCCCAATGGAACCTTCGTCAATGGCATTAAAGTTAAAACACATGCACTCCAAAGTGGAGACGAAATTAAAATTGGCAAAGAAATATTTCGCTTCGAACTTATGAATCCTGAATTTGAAAATCTTCCGACCACTATCGGAGAGCCCGAGGATGTGCCTGCAAAAGCACCCGCTATGAACCAGGTTTCAATGGGCATGGATAAAACTGAAGTAGCTGTTATAAAAATCTCACCCCAATATAGCCCTGCCGCCTGGAACCAAAACGACGTGCAGAATTACTCAGACCATATTAATGAACCCGTAATGTCACAAAAAAGTGCACTGAAGAATAAAAATACTCGTATAAAAGTTATTGCGTTGGTTTTAATTATTGGGTGCATTTATGTTTTAACTACAAATGAAGAACAACCAAAGCCCGCACCAAGAACCCCCGCTGGCCAAGCTGCCCCCGCATCTGAATCAGCTAATATTCAAAAACTTTCTCCTGAGCAAAAGAGATTTTTGGAAGACACATATAATTTAGCGATGAGCCTGTACACCACCGGGAAATATGACTTAGCAGCACTTGAGATCAATAAGATATTTCAGATTACACCTACTTATAAAGATTCAAAGAATATTCAAGCACTCTGCCAACAGGCATTGGAAATTAAAAAACAACAAGATGAGGCTGAGCGCAGAAAAAAAGATCAAGAGGAGTTACAAGCTAAAGTTTCAAGCGTTCTTGATGGGTGTGAGAAAATACTCAGTGCAAAAAAATATGGGCAAGTTGAGAGCTGTGTAAGCCAAATCTCTGATATGGATCCTGAGAATTCACGGGCTCAAAACCTTAGTATGACGGCTCGACAAGCCATAGAACAAATGGAAAACAGCAAAGACGAACAAGCCTCGCGAGCACGACGAAAAAGCTCAGCTCTCAGAACTTTTGAAAATGCCAAAAAAGCGTTTAATGAAAAACGTTATCCTGCCGCTATTAATAATTTTGAGCAAGTTGCAAACATCTCATTCAGTGACAGCGACGATATAAAGCAAAAAGCTAAGACAGGCATCAAAGTGGCAAAAGAGCGCATGCTTGAAATGAGCAATCATCTTATGCATGAGGGCAAAGCAGCACTTGAAACAAAAGATTATAAAAATGCTATTTCAAAACTAGTTAAAGCTCTCGCACTTTCTCCTGATAACGGTGATGCACGACTTTACTTTGAAAAGGCGGAACGCGAATCACACTTAGAGTTAAAAAATCTCTATGCCGAAGCCGTCATCGAAGAGAATCTCGGGAATATAGAATCTGCCAAAAAGAAATGGCGCATTATTCTTGAATCAGGATTGGTTAATGATTCTTATTATCCAAAAGCAAAAAGTAAGCTTGGAAAATATGAGAGATGAGTAAGACAATTCTTCAAAAAACTTATCCAGGTCAAATTGCACGCCCCTCAGTAGAAGCTGTGTATTTTCACAATGAAAATCTAGCTATGATCACGACTCCTTGGGGCGCTAAAGACGCTTCTACTCAACTGTGTCAGATGGTTCAAAATTATTATGGTTCAACCTTAACAGACCCCGATGCCACATCAGCTTACGCAAGACTTCCCGGGCTTTCCCCTGTGGCTAATAGTTTGAGAGGCGCAATTCTACTCGCCAACGAAGGTCTCTTCGATAAATTTAACAAAACCATATACACATCAGCATGCGAAGCACTCTTTATTGGTTTTAATAAATCAGAAGTTTGTTGGGTACAAGTCGGCCAGCCACATCTTTTACTTTTGCGTGATGGCAAACTTCTCACACTTGAATCAGCAATTGATCTCAATTTAGATTATCCCAATCAATCCCCATTACCGTCTAAGCTTTTAGGTGTTGAAAGACAAATCGAAATTCAGACAAAAAATCTTGTCACACAAAATGGCGATATACTTATTATGTTAGCGCGAACGCATGTACCTTGTGATTTTTTCGTAGAAAATTTAATGAATCAATCTGGAGCACAGGTTCTTGAAATTTTATTTAATATCGCAGTAGCCAAAGAAAATGATGTCCCATTTTGGATTAGCACCATCAGTCTTTAAGCATTAGTCAAATTCTGTAAAGTCTTCGACACCACCGAAACGTTTATTTCTTGGACCATTATCAAAAAAGTAGTAGGTAAGCCCAAGCCCAATGGCAAAACCTAAAGTATTTTTACCTTTGAATAAATACTGAGGTGAACCCTCAATTCTTAAGCTCAACGGATTTCCTATAAATATATATTCAATCCCACCAACTGCGCGTAATCCGATTTGATACTGATCTTCAACTGCATGGCCACCGAGTCCGCCTCCACCCATCACACCAGCACCACCGTAAAAAGCTAAGGAGTTCCAAAAATCGTCAGACTTTCTTTTGTCTTCCACTGTGTAGCCGTATAATAAATAATCAAGACTCACTACACCCACTCGGGCGAAAGAATAACCGCCGGAAAATGAAAACGCTCTCTTCCAATTAGTAAAATAATGTGTGCGAAATGAAGCCGGCTCACCAAAAAGTAAGCCTACACCTATAAGACCTTCATGAAAGCCCTTGAAGCGTCGAGATTTCGTTTGTGCAGCCTCAGAACTCAACGAAAGTAACAGTAAGAATAAAATGAAAAAAGTCTGTATCACCCTCATGGTTTCAGCCTCATATGAGGTTAAATGGTTAGCAAGTTTTTAATTCCAAAACGCAATGCAACAATGATAGCTTGTAGTTGCTAAGAATCATAGGAGCATCAATGGAGTTTCCCCAAAAAACTGCGGAATATGAAGAATTAAAAACTCTTACCGAGCAATGGGGTATAACATATGGCCCTATTAAAAGTCGCAGACTTGGCACAAGCCTTGGCATTAATCTTCTAGGTGCAGGTGAGAAGATTTGTAGTTTTGATTGCCCCTATTGTGAATTGGGTTTTACAAAACTAAAAATATCACTCATGAAAAAAGCAGCGGGCTTTCCGACCATAGAGCAACTAGACACTTCACTTCGCAAGCACATTCTAGAACTTTCTAAACAGGGTGTTGAACTTGATTCTCTCTCAATAGTAGGCAATGGAGAACCAACACTTTATCCAGATTTTGTAGAAGCGGTTCAATGTGTTAAAAAAATACGTGATGAATTGTCGCATAAATCTAAAGTTGGAATTTTAAGTAATGGCTCAACACTTGATAATGGGAAGATTATAAAAGGAATGAATCTTCTCGATGACCGCATGATTAAACTAGACGCTGGCAACGATGACATGCTTCAAAAAGTTGATGAGCCTCTGGTGCGCATGAGTATTTCTAAACTCATTCAAGGTACAAAAAAATTAACTGATGTAATTTTACAATCATTCTTCGTTCAAGGGGCAATTGACAATACAATCCAAAGTGAAGTCGATGATTGGATCGAAGTTGTCGGAATCATCAAACCCAAACTTGTACATATTTACAGCCTAGATCGTGTTCCACCACTCTCAGGACTTAAGCAAACTCCGCCGCAAAAACTAAAAGAGATTGCGCAGACATTGCAAAAAAGAACTCAAATCAAAGCGCTTGTTTTCGCTTAGTAAACTCAACAAATTCTTGGTTACCAACTAATGATAAAAACATATCAAACACAGAAGGCCCGCTTGGTAACTCAGGGTTGAAATCCCATTCAGCTCCGGCCATCCAGAAATTTTTTGCTAAGTTGATTCGCTCAAGGCGTTTATCTGTAATGCCTTTAGCTATTTCAAAAAAAATCGTGGTTTCTTTTTTCTTCTTTAATTTATGGCCAACAAACGCATGAACCCAACTTTGAGTTTCTTTATCCCTACATATTTTTTGATTATCGTAGGCTTCAATTTCCAAAAGACTCAAATTTTTAAAGCTTGAGGCAAGAAATAAACAGTTAAGGTCAGAATCATTTGTATCGCGATTACCCTTACTTTTTAAAAAATGAAGATCAAGTAAGGTTAACCAATTTTTGAGCTCTGTTTTTTCTTTGGGAGTATGTGATTTTTTATTACGCAAAAGTTGATTTAGTAATGGCCAGTTCCGGCTCTCAACTAAAATGCTTACTTGCCACTGTAGTACCTGCCAATCATCGGCACGCCTAAGTTCTAATTCACTCAGATCACGTATTTTTGCATCAATCGTAACAGTTCGTGAAAAAATATTTCTAGCTACTCTGAGTTTTTCTCCCATTGAATAAGGAAGCAGCTTTGGCACACCGTCGATCTCTTTGATCTTCAAGGCATCATGATATTTGTTCCAAATTATTTGAAGCCTTTGTTGAGTGCTATAATCTTTTGCGTAAAGATTGTGCAACTGGAGTCTGTCGGTATAAGTGTTAAATAATTTTGGCTCATTACCCGGCCAAAAAACCCACTCGCCAATTCTCATACTTACAAGTTTTTGCCCCCACCCACGCCAAGCTGGCAAATCTGATTCTGCAAATAGTGGACGATCATCATCAAAAAGCGGCTTACCCTCAAGCGCATCAAGTATATCGATAACAGGAAATGCACTTTGCTTGTGAGTTGTCACACCCAATAATTTATAAAGGCTAACACCTAAATCAACAAGTGTTACGGGTGTGTCAACCTTCCATGAAGGGCTTAAATCACGAGCTTTACGACTTGGTTTTATAACCAATGGAATTCTAATAATTTCATCATACAGACTTAAGCCACTCGATAAACCTTCGTGTTCAGTTTTGACCGTACCTTGAAGGCCCACGATAATGACAGTGAGTTGATCCCACACGCGCATTTTTTTAAACACACCTCTCAACTTTCCGATAGCTTCATCGATTTCTTGAAGTTTACCGTTATAGGCACCTTCACGGCCCTCTAGCTGTTTTGATTTTGGAGAAGGAATATCAAAAAAAGAAAGATCAGCCATTTGTAGAAGCGTGAAAAATGGAACTCCACCAACCGATCTCAACTCTAAGAGATCTAAAAATCTCTTAACTACTTTATCAGCTGGGCGATAAAAGCTTCCGTCTGTGCGAATAGAGTCATCAAAATCATCAAAACCTCGGTTGATTGCAACTTTTCTTAAAACAGGAATTCCACCACTTACTAAAAAAGTTTCTCTCCCCAATTCTGTAGCCCATTGCGGAACACTTTTTACACCCTCAAGATAACGACTCGCATCGTTGCGATGCACTCCATGTTCTGAAGGATACAAACCCGTTAACACTGAAGCGAGAGCAGGATTTACAAGCGATGAAGGCGTGTACGCATGAGTGAAGCGTACACTTTCAGCACAGATAATATCGAGATGAGGTGTAATTGAATCATTTGATGTACCACAATCAAGAGCGTCTGCGCGTAAGCCCGGAATACTAATGATGAGAATACTTCCAGCACCTTGGGGTATACTTGAACCGCAAGCGCTACATAATAACGCAGTTAAGATTATTTTCTGCAGACGGAATAAAATATGGAAGCCTCTTGAACTCCGATTGAACGCAGAACATATTCTGTTTCGTCGGGATAATACGATACTCCAAAAACTTTTTTCGCTACTACGTCTCTTAGCTTCCATGGAATATGATTTTCGAACCGATTACGAAGAAACTCCAGAGTTTTATTGCCTCCAGCTAAAAGATCTGGGCCCATAAGGCGTGTGCAAAACAAACCTTGAATATCAAAAGTCGAAAAACTTCGCTTAAGGAGCTGTTTTACCTCTTCGTAATCGTATTCTTGGATATGTTCACGCTCGACTGGAGCTTCAGTTAGTTCAGAAAAGCGTTTACGATTCACCGTCGATATCAAAGCTACGCCGTTTGGTGCTAACACGCGCGCCACCTGCTGAAGTGCTTGATCAATTGATGGAATTCGCTCAATAACTTGAAAACAAGTGATCATATCAAAGGTTTTTGGAGCAAAAGGAAGATTTTTGACATCTGCGACAACAAAACCTACGCCATCGCGTCCGTAAACCTCTTGTGCTTTTAAAATATCACTACTGGAAAGATCGATTCCCGTAACGCTGACGGCGCCGTTATCGAATAAAAATCGTGATCCAAAACCACGTCCGCAGCCAATATCAAGCACACGCATACCTCGCACATAGCGAGATGCTTGTTTATATTGCGCTAAGTACTCACCCCACCAGGGTGTGTCTCGACCGAATTCGGCCGAGTCACTGTTGAGTCTCAAAACTCCCATACTTTAATCCTAGCAGTTTTGACTGAGAGGTCAGAAGACCAGTTATCGAAGATAATTAAAGATGGGGTGCGTCATCATTTTTTATTTCTCGTCCTTAGGCGAGACTGCTAAACTTTTTAGATCATTTCATCTTCGAAGGAGATCATAAAAAATGCTCACACAAAAACTTTTAGCTGTAACAACCGGTGGCTCTGAATGGATTTTGTATGTATTAATTATTTTGTCAGTTTGTTCAGTAGCCGTCATTATCGAAAGATTTTTCGCACTTCGCGGAATTTTAAACACAAGTCAAAAAGTTGGAGAGCGAGCAAAAGAAGCACTTAAAGCAAATGATCTCTCAATTCTCGACGATCTATCGCGTAACCATGACGCCGTTGAAGGCCGCATGCTCGCACACGCCATTAGACATATTTCAAAAGGTGGAAAATCTTCTGAAGAAATCATGAATGGATACATGTTGATGGAAAAACAAGGTTTAGAAAAAAATCTTGGTTTCTTGGCAACATTGGGTGCAAATGCTCCATTTATTGGTTTGTTAGGAACAGTTTTAGGTATCGTACGCGCATTCGCTGATCTAGCAGGCAGTCAAGGAAATCCAAGTGTTGTAATGGCTGGTATTTCTGAAGCACTCGTTGCAACAGCAGTTGGTTTGTTCGTGGCGATTCCCGCAGTTGTTGCCTACAACTATTTCCAAAAACAAGTGAAACTTATTTTAAGTAGCGCTGAAAGTATTAAACAACTCTGCCTAGCTTACGCACGAGAAAAAGGGGCGAGATAATGGGCGGTTCTTTTAATAATAATGATGATAATCCAATTTCAGAAATTAACGTCACTCCACTCGTAGACGTAACACTTGTTTTGTTGATCATTTTTATGGTGACCACTCCCATGATCATGAAACCTAGTATCAATGTGAATTTACCAAAAGCCGCAAGTGCGGATCAAAGTTCTCCAGGAGAATTAGCCGTTACAATTAGTAAAGCGGGTCAGATTTTCGCCAACGGAAATGCAGTGAGTGAAGATGGTTTAAAATCAGAAACACTTAAACTTGTGGCTTCAAAACCTGAAATGCAAGCAATGATCAGCGCAGATAAAGAAACTCCACACGGAGTAGTAATCACTGTCATTGATATTATTAAAGGTGCTGGTGTTAAGAAGTTTGCAATTAATATTGAGAAAAAACAAAAATAATTTTTTACCCATTGTGTGTGAGGACATCTTATGTGCGTAGCCTGCTTAGAGTTCATAAAAGATAAATTAACTGTAAATGAATTTCGCTCAGCACTTCGCGAAATGACTGTTGATGACCCCAATCACATGACACGCGTGAATCAAATTCTTAATAGCCAAAAAAGTCCGGAAGATCAGAAAAAAGATTTACAGAAATTAAACCAAGACGATTAATTAAATCCGCTAAAAACCAGCTGTGGCAATTGCGTTAAAGTTGTTGTTTTAAAATATTTCTAAAAAGCAAAAGTGGCAATTGCACCATAGTGATTGTTTTAAAATATCTCTAAAAAGCAAAAGTGGCAATTGCACCATAGTGATTTGAAGTAATCATGGGTATCAAACTTATTGTTGATGCGACTTCAGGGGATCCATTAATTTCGCTGCGAAAGTTTTTCCCGACTGTAGAACCAATAGCATACCCCATAAATGCGCCAGCTACTCCGTCTGAGAACCAATGCATCTGACCTGAATCATAAGCCGACACGGTATAGAGCATGTACGATGAAAGCCCGATACCAAACCACTTAAGCCAAGTTTTATCTGGGTAATAGTGAGCAAGGGCTGATGTCACAGCAACAGTGTGCGAAACATGACCCGATGGCCAACCGTAAGCAGTTAGCCCGTTTCGCAAAAATCCAAATTGAAATTGTTCACTTTGTTCTTGCGAACTTAAAGGCCAATTGTTTGTTGGATGCGCTCGCCCCGTAGTAAATTTGAGAAGTATAATATATGAAACTGTAATAAGTGATGCTTGAGCAATAGCAAAGATCCCACCCATATTTTCACGATCATTTGCAGAGTCACGTGAATAATAAAGCCAAGTGGCCGCACCCAAAGCCCCCAACCCAGAACCCAACACTGCTCCAGGAAATGCCGCCTCATTTTTGCTATGCCGAAAAGTATCGCGCACACGAGCATCATAACCACGATTAATGATCAATGCTGTTGATGCAAACGCAGCACCGTGAAGTAAAAGATTTGTGCCAGTAAAAGAATCACCTACATTTTTACCAAAGCCACCAAATAAAGTTGGATCAGCAGCGGCCATTGCGAGTTGGGGAATGACTGCAAGGTAAATGATGATTGTGATTGTTCGAATGATGAAGTTTTTCACTGATGGCCCTTGTCTTAGCTTAATTGTGTGGAGCGTATATTTACTCTAGTGGCTGAGTAATTGATCGTCAACTCTCCAAATAGCGATCCATTGTCGATTTGCCAAATGTGTGAAGTGCTTTGAGTTTATTGTGATTTGAACAAAGTAGTGTAAGGTTATCGAGTGTTGAAGCTCCCCCTAAAGCAAATGGAATAATGTGC